>NZ_DAMDAY010000086.1:0-20227 GCF_032093475.1 Lysinibacillus sp.
GGTATCAATGAAAGAATAGGTGAATGACTGTGAACAATGCGATGACTGAAATGATGCAAGCACTTGAACAAGGAGACTTAGCATTAATAGATCAGCTACTAGAATCATTTTTAATGAAGGAGCTACCCGAAGAGATTTATGCACTTGCTGAGATTTTTATGCAATATGGGTATATGAAAGAAGCTGACCGTGTGCTGGAGCATTTACAATTTTTATTCCCAGAAGAGGCACAGTTAAAAATAGATCGTGCAAATGTATTAATGGAGCTTGGTGATGAAGATGAAGCATTAGAATTATTATTAGAAATCGAAGAAACATCACCAGAATATCCTCAAGCTTTATTAGTTTTAGCTGATTATTATCAAATGCAAGGGTTATTTGAGGTGGCAGAAAAACGTATAAATGAAGCATTAGTGATTTTACCAGACGAGCCATTATTACATTTTGCAAAAGCAGAGCTGTTATTTGAAACAGGACGTTTTTTAGAGGCAGCAAGATTATATGAGGATTTATATGAACAGCAAGAGGAATTCGCTGGGATACAACTGGTTGAACGATTGGCCGAGGTGTACCGAGCAGGGGCAGCCTATGAAACAGCTTTCGATTATTATGTAAAGGCTCTTGAGGATGAGGTAAAGCCAGATATTTTATTTGGAGCCGCTTATTCTGCCTTTCAATCACAAAAATACGAGATGGCTATTAAACAATTAGAGGAATTAAAGGAATTAGATCCTGATTATTTTTCAGCCTATTTATTGCTTGCTGAAAGCTACGCTATGACAGAGGATAATTCAAAGGCCTATGCTGCCATTCAAGAGGGATTAAAACGCGATGAGTATGATAAATCACTTTATTTATTTGCTGGTAAAATGGCATTGAAAAATGGTTTACCAGAAGAAGCAGAACAACACCTAAGAGAAGCCATAGCGCTTGATCCTGAATATATGGAAGCGGTACTGGCACTTATTTCTGTGTTAGGCCAACAAGAGCGCCATGAGGATGTTATTGAATTATTTGAATCTTTACAGCAAAATGATTTTGAATGGAGCGCATTATATCCTTTTGCGGCAGAAGCATATGAAAATTTAGAATTGTACGACCGTGCATACGAATTTTACCGTTTGGCATATAATGATTTTAAGGAAGACGCAACATTTTTAGAGAAATATGTTTACTTCTTATTAGAGGAAGGAAAACGTTCAGAGGCAAAAGAGGTTCTTGGACAATTAATCAACATTCAACCGGGTGAACCAGAGTGGCAAGAGAAGTTAGAAACCTTAGAATTTGAGTAAAGGAGGGAGTGGGTATGACTGCTTCTGTATCAGTTGTTGATAAAAAAGCATTTGTTCGATGGTTTTTAAAAAATTATCAATTGAAACGTCGTGAGTGTGTATGGATTTTAAATTACTTATTAAGTAATGATGACCTATTAAAAAGAATCCGATTTGTGGAAGAAGCTCATTATTGTCCTAGGGCGATGGTGATGTCGACAGTAGACTCAACAGGTGTGCCTTTTCGTTTCTATAAAGGCAATGTAATGACGGCAGATGCTGAGAAGTCTTTCCATGATTTACGACTACATGAACAAGAAGATATGTATATACAATTGAATTTTCCAAATATACCACCAAGTGCACAATACTTAGCAGTTCTCGAAGAAAACCCTTATATGCCAGAAACACTGTTAGTCAGTGAAAAAGATCGTTTACTGGCAGAAGAGCTGCTTTCCAATAGCTTACTCGTATTCCAGGAAGAAAAATTACTCGCACAAATTGATGAAGCCCTCGACCAGGGAGATGAAGAGCGTTTTTATGAATTGTCTAATTTGTTACAAGCACTAAAGGAAACGGCCAATTTACGTTAATCATAGGTAAAATTTGAATGTCCTTTATCCACTTCAATATGGTAACATTACTAGTGAATGATTGTTTTCACTTTTAATTGGGTATCCTATTGAAGAGTGGATAAGGGATTTTTATTTTGCAATAAAAGGAGGTTTGTTGGATGTATTTTAATGCAAACGATGTGACATCGTTTATGGCACAGAAGGATTTCATTGATACTGCAATTGTTCCACTCGTATCCATTGATCTATCTTCTGAAAAAATGAAACAGAGTGGTGCGGAAGTAGATTTTGTTATGTCTTTAACTTCATTTATAGAGCAACAGTTTAAAGGCCGTTTACTAGTCATGCCACCATTTTCTTATATGACAACTTTAAAAAACGAAGATTTACCACAGCAATTAGAAGCACAATTACATAATGCTGGATTTAAGCATGTGTTCTTCATTACTTGTGACCATTTTTGGACAAATAGTGGGGATATAGTAAATATTATATGGTTACCAGCTATTCCATTAGAAAGTATGGATGCCAGTGTGAAAAAATCCATTCTGGAAGATCAACTACGACAAGTGATTCCGATGCTTTCGACCAAATGGGCACAGATTTAACAATTAGTTTCAATAAATGTTCACATTCTCCAGCTTTCCACAGAATGCTATATTGACCAAGCTATGGACTTGATATATCATATATATGTCCTAGTATTACTATTTGTAAAAGTATGTCCGTTGGACTGACCTTTAAGTTAGAGGGGGGAAAATAATGAGTAATAATCGAGTTTCACGTCGTCAATTTCTTAGCTATACACTAACTGGTGTAGGTGGATTTATGGCGGCAGGTATGCTAATGCCAATGCTTCGATTCGCAATTGATCCAGTGTTACAAAAGCATGATGGTGGAGATTTTGTTAAAACAGAGCATAAAATCGCTGACCTCACTGAAGAACCTGTAAAAGTTGACTTTTCATTCGAACAAGTTGATGCATGGTACAAATCGGATGTTACAAACGTAGCGTGGGTATACAAAAATGGCGATCAAATCATTGCCCTATCACCAGTATGTAAACATTTAGGATGTATGGTTGACTGGAATGGAGATTCTGCACACCCAGAACAATTCTTCTGCCCATGTCACGCAGGTCGTTATGAGAAAAACGGGAAAAACATTGCAGGTACACCACCTCTAGGTCCGTTGGATGAATTTGAAGTAAAAGAACAAGATGGCTATTTAATGATTGGTCCAGCAAAAGCAAATACTCTAGTTAAATAAGTAAGGGGGTACGACAAGTGCTAAATAAAATTTACGATTGGGTCGATGAACGCCTAGATATTACACCTATTTGGCGTGATATTGCCGACCACGAAGTGCCAGAGCACGTTAACCCTGCACATCATTTTTCAGCATTCGTTTACTGCTTTGGTGGATTAACATTCTTCATCACAGTAATTCAAATTCTATCTGGTATGTTCCTAACAATGTACTATGTACCAGACGTTGTGAATGCCTGGAAATCAGTTTATTATTTACAAAACGAAGTAGCATTTGGTGAAATCGTCCGCGGTATGCACCACTGGGGAGCTTCATTAGTTATCGTAATGATGTTCTTACATACGCTTCGTGTATTCTTCACAGGTTCTTATAAGAAACCTCGTGAGTTAAACTGGATGGTTGGTGTAGGTATTTTTGGTGTAATGATGGGTCTTGGCTTTACAGGATACTTATTACCATGGGATATGAAAGCATTATTCGCTACTAAAGTAGGTATCGAGATTGCTGCATCTGTACCGTTTATCGGTTCAATGATTAAAGTATTATTAGCGGGTGACACAACGATTCTAGGTGCTCAAACGTTAACACGATTCTTTGCGATTCATGTATTCTTCTTACCTGCAGTATTGTTTGGGTTACTTGCAGCGCACTTTATCATGATTCGTCGCCAAGGAATTTCAGGACCGTTGTAATTGTCTTGACGGTTCGATGATCTTTAAAAGGAGGGGACACTATGCATCGCGGAAAAGGAATGAAATTCGTCGGCGATTCTCGTATTAAAGCGAATCACAGAATGCCGAACGTTCCAAAGGATTATTCCGAATATCCAGGTAAGACGGAAGCTTTCTGGCCGAACTTCTTACTGAAGGAATGGATGGTAGGTGCTGTATTTTTAATTGGATACTTATTATTAACTGTCGCTCACCCGTCACCACTTGAAGGGCCGGCAGATCCAACTAGAGCATATACACCGCTACCGGACTGGTACTTCTTATTTATGTATCAACTTTTAAAATACTCATTTGCTTCTGGTCCATACAATGTAATCGGAGCAATTGTTATTCCAGGTCTTGCATTTGGAGCGCTATTATTAATGCCATTTTTAGACAAGGGTCCAGAACGTCGTCCATCTAAACGTCCATTACCAACAGCGTTTATGTTATTAACTTTAGCTGCTATGTTCTACCTAACTTGGGAGTCAGTTGTTAACCACGACTGGGAAGCTCAAAAAGCTATGGGTGCAATCGTAGAAACAGTAGAGTTCGATAAAGAATCTGAAGGTTATAAAATCTACGCTGG
Source organism: Lysinibacillus sp. (assembly GCF_032093475.1). Taxonomy (NCBI): domain Bacteria; kingdom Bacillati; phylum Bacillota; class Bacilli; order Caryophanales; family Bacillaceae; genus Lysinibacillus; species Lysinibacillus sp. The sequence goes on from NZ_DAMDAY010000086.1 coordinate 4,415, forward strand.
TTCTGCATGTATTACATGTCACGGTGAAGGCTTAGAAGGTGGGGCTGGTGCACCATCTCTAATGAACACTGGTTTAACAGCTGATGAAATTAAGGACATTGCTCATAATGGTCGTGGAAACATGCCACCAGGATTATGGACAGGTTCAGATGAAGATCTTCAAAAACTTGCTGAATTCATCGAAAGCTTAAAAGCAGAGTAATAGTAAAAGAGTCAGGAAACTGGCTCTTTTTTTCTACCTTGTTATAGTAATGGGACTGAAAGCCAAACTAAAAGGTTCCCGTGTGTAAAGAATTTTAGCGAAAAATGTCGAAAAGACGTTTAATCTAGGAATTAATAAGCGAATTAAATCAAAAAAATAACATATCCTAGGTCTCAAAGCTATACATACTGAATGTTTTTAAAAAGAGGAAGGAGTTGATGATGATGCAATTAACAAGAGCAAATATTTGGTTTCTTCTTACTCATAAAACTTTTTTAATCGCGCTATTAATTATTAATTTACTAGGTACAATTTATGGCTATTATTGGTATGGATGGCAGTTAGCCATTACAAAGCCTATTTTTTATATTTTTGTGCCAGATAGTCCGACAGCAAGTCTTTTCTTTTGTTTTGTGCTGATAGCTTGGATTATGGGTAAAAGTTGGCCACTCATGGAAGTGCTGGCACTCGTTACATTGGTAAAGTATGGCCTTTGGGCAGATGTCATGAATATTTGGACATTAATTGAAACAGGAACGATAGGCTGGCAAGGCTGGATGCTTGTAGGATCGCATTTTGCAATGGCTGTTCAAGCCATATTATATATGAAGAAATATGTTTTCTCTTATTGGCATGTAGCTATAGCTGCTGTATGGACGCTCCATAACGATGTTATTGACTATGTATTTGGTCAAATGCCTATGTATCGAGATTTAGCCGATTACACAAGCTATATTGGCTACTTCACGTTTTGGTTATCAATTGCATGTATTTTTCTTGCAATTTTCTCAATTAGATGGCGCAAATATTTGCCGAATTAGGGTATAAATTATAGAATTATAGTATCGAGGTAGAAAGGGGTTAGGATATTGTCAACAGGCATGTATATCGTTTATTTTGTTATTATTATGCTGCTACCACTTTACGCACAAATGAAGGTAAAAGGCACGTATAATAAGTTTGCAAAACAACGTACAATGAAGGGACAGACTGGTGCAGAAGTAGCGCGTGCGATTCTAGATGCGAACGGACTATATGATGTACGAGTTGTGCCAACGCAAGGTGTGTTGTCTGATCATTATAATCCGGCAACCAAAACAGTTGCTTTATCGGAAAGTAACTTTTATGAAGCGAGTGTTGCAGGTGCTGCGGTAGCTGCCCATGAGGTAGGTCACGCCATCCAACATAAAGAAGCTTATTCTATGCTTACACTACGTAGTAAGCTCGTTCCAGTAGCAAATATTTCTTCCAATATGTCTTGGGTATTTGTGATGATTGGTATTTTTGCAAGTAGCACGAATTTCTTGCTGTTAGGTATCATATTATTAGCAGCAGGTGTCGTTTTCCAATTAGTGACACTGCCAGTGGAATTTGATGCTTCGAAGCGTGCGTTAGTTCAAATGAATTCATTAGGTATCATTACTAACGAAGAAGAACGTCCAGCTCGAAAGGTGTTAAGTGCAGCCGCACTCACATATGTAGCAGCGGCAGCAGTAGCTGTACTTGAGTTATTACGTTTAATATTAATTTTCACAAATATGCGTAGCGACGACTAAGAAAAAACTTGTTATAGTGGTACACCACTATAGCAAGTTTTTTATCTTCGTATGCTTAATGAAGTGGCTGCTTTTGGTCATCTAGCGTGAAGCCTTCACCCGCAACATCTCGAACTTCTATTATCGAAACGAATGCGTGAGGATCAACTTCATGGACAATTGATTTTAAACGTACAACTTCATTGCGGCCAATTACACAGTATATTACCTCTTTAGGTTGCTTAGTAAAATGACCATGACCTTCTAAAATGGTGATACCTCGTTCCATTCTTAAGGCAATTGTTTCAGCAATCATACCCGACTTTTCAGAAATAATTAAAGCACCACGTGCAGCGTAGGCACCTTCTTGTACAAAATCAATGACACGTGCACCGACAAATACAGCTACTAGTGTATACATCATAGAACGTGCATCTAAGAAAGTTAACCACGAAAGAATGATAACAATGGCATCGAAGACAAACATGGTCTTACCCATACTCCATCCAAAGTATTTATGTCCAAGTCTCGCCAAGATGTCGACACCACCTGTTGTGCCGCCAAATCGGAAAACAATACCAAGACCAAGACCAACAAATACACCAGCAAAAAGGGCAACGAGTAGCATATCGTCCTCTAAATGAATGGTAAATTGATATTTTTGGAAAATTTTTAGAAAAAGAGATACAGATAAAGTGCCTACAAGTGTATAAACAAATGATTTTTTTCCAAGCAATCGATAACCTATAATAAACATGGGAATATTTAATAACAGGTTCATTAAGGCGGGATCCCAACCTAGTGTAAAATAAAGGATGAGAGTAATCCCACTTAGTCCACCTTCACCTAGCTGATTTTGAATGTTGAAGTGAACAAAGCCGAAGCTGAAAATGGCAGCTCCGAGCATAATTGCGATAATATTGCGAATTTTAATCTGTTTTAGCATTTGACCTCCTGAAGTTCCAAACAAATGAAGTTGTGTTATCTATTATCTGACATTTTATTGGTTTTGACAACAATGGTGTAAATTTTATACGATGGTAAATAGGAGTGTGATTTTTATGACAGAGCAACTATCAATGCAAGCATTGCAACAGCGTGTTGATGATTATATAGGACAATTCAAGGAAGGATATTTCCCACCATTCGAGCTACTTGCGCGTTTAACAGAGGAATTAGGTGAGCTGTCACGCGAGGTTCAAGATGTTTACGGACAAAAAAAGAAAAAGAGTACAGAGGACACAAATAGTATCGAAGAAGAGCTAGGAGATTTTTTCTTTGTACTAGTATGCTTTGCAAATGCACAAGGTATTAAACTAGATGAAGCACTTTTACGCGTCATACATAAATTTGAAACTAGAGATAAGGATCGCTGGACTAGAAAGGATGAAGAATGATGTCGATTCGTGTAGCTATTGCGGGAGCTAGAGGAAAAATGGGAGCTGAGGCTGTACATACGGTCATGAAACATGACAAAATGGAATTAGTAGCTGTACTAGATTATAAGGAAGTAGGAAAAACATTAGCTGATTTAGATATGTTTCCAGCAAGCTATACGATACCTATTTTTACAGAAATGCATGATCTTGTAGAAGCAACTGCACCCGATGTGTTAGTCGATTTAACTAACCCTCATGCAGTATACAAGCATACTAAGGAAGCATTGCATTTAAATGTCCGACCTGTAATTGGTACAACAGGATTTACAGAGGCACAACTAGAGGAATTATCAGCCATGGCTAAAGAAAAAGAGTTAGGCTGTATTATTGCACCTAACTTTGCGATTGGCGCTATCCTGATGATGAAATTTGCGAAAGAAGCGGCTAAATACTTGCCAGATGTAGAAATTATTGAAATGCACCATGATCAGAAGCTTGATGCACCATCTGGAACAGCAGTAAAAACGGCACAATTAATACAAGAGGTTCGTACGCCTAAGACGCAAGGACATCCAGAAGAAAAAGAAACCATTGAAGGTGCAAGAGGTGGAGACTTTGATGGCATGCGCATTCACTCCGTCCGTTTACCTGGTTTAGTGGCACACCAGCAAGTATTATTTGGAGGAGATGGGCAGCTACTAACGATTCGTCATGATTCATTAAACAGAAACTCCTTTATGTCAGGTGTTGCTTTTTGCATAGAAGAGGTTATGAAAATGGATCAGCTTGTTTATGGTTTAGAAAACATCATCTAAAGATTGGGATGGAAGCTATATGAAAATCGCATTGATTGCACATGATCGTAAAAAAGATAATTTAGTACAGTTTGCTATTGCTTACCAAGATATTTTACATGAACATACGCTTTATGCTACCGGCACAACAGGACAACGTGTAATCGAGGCTACTGGCTTAGAGGTAACGCGTTTTCGCTCAGGGCCACTTGGTGGCGACCAACAAATTGGCGCTATGATTGCCAATAATGATATGGACATGGTTATTTTTTTCCGTGATCCATTAACAGCACAACCACATGAGCCAGATGTTTCTGCACTTATCCGTCTTTGTGATGTTTACCAAGTGCCACTGGCGACAAATATGGGAACAGCAGAAATATTACTAAAAGGCCTACAAGAGGGCTTTGTGGATTGGAGACTGATACAAGAAAGACGCAATTAATAAAAGACGTGATTTAGAAAGGATGATCATCGAATGAAAAAGCTAAAAATCGGCATTACCTGTTATCCTACAGTTGGTGGCTCTGGTGTCATTGCAACAGAATTAGGCAAAATGCTTGCAGAAAGAGGACATGAAATTCATTTCATTACCTCAAGCGTACCATTTCGATTGAATAAAATTTATCCAACCGTCTTTTTCCATGAAGTCGAAGTTAATAATTATTCAGTGTTTCAATATTCTCCATACGATATTGCATTAGCGAGTAAAATGGCAGACGTCATAAAGGATGAAGAGTTGGATGTGTTGCATGTGCATTATGCCATTCCACATGCAGTATGTGCGGTATTAGCACGTGAAATGAGTGGTAGAGATATTGGCATCGTCACAACCCTTCATGGCACAGATATTTCGGTGCTGGGGCAAGATTCTACGTTATCACAGGCCATTAAGTATGGAATTGATAAATCTGATATTGTGACAACCGTGTCACAAGCATTAAAAGAACAAACCTATGAGTTAATTGATACAGTAAAACCAATTGAAACGATTTATAACTTTGTGGATGAACGTGAATACTTCCCTCGTAATTCAGGAAACTTAAAAGAGCAATTTGGTATTCAAGAAGATGAAAAAGTCCTCATACATGTATCTAACTTCCGTAAAATTAAAAATCTTCCACATGTTGTAGATGCTTTTATGAAAATTCGTGCAAACATGAAGGCAAAGCTCCTACTAGTTGGAGATGGTCCTGAAAAGCATCGTGTTATGGACCAAGTAAAGGGAAGTCCCTATATGAAGGATGTTTTATTTTTAGGAAAACAAGAAAACTTGGCTGAATTATATGCGATTAGTGATTTGAAACTATTACTTTCACAGCAGGAATCGTTTGGACTGGTTTTATTAGAAGCAATGGCTTGTGGTGTACCTTGTATTGGGTCCAATGTAGGTGGCATCCCAGAAGTCATTGAACATGGCGTAGATGGCTATATTGTTGAATTAGGGGATACAGATGCAGTAGCTGAGTATGCTACTCAATTATTGCAAGATGAAGAACAACTATTGCGTTTCCGAGAAGCGGCTATTCGTGCAGTAAGTGAAAAATTCCATTCAACAAAAATTGTTAAACAATATGAAAATTTGTATGAGAAGGTTGCGGAAAGAAATCATGCAAAACAATAATGAATGGCAGGCAGCCTTTTTTGTAATCGAACAGCTAGAACAGGCAGGATTTGAGGCTGTTATTGTTGGTGGGGCTGTAAGAGATGCTTTACTCAATCGGCCTGCCCATGATGTAGATGTTGCAACAAATGCCTTGCCTGAAGAAGTAAAATCTGTCTTTCCACGGACAGTTGATATTGGGATTCAGCATGGGACGGTACTTGTTATCGTGCCCGCTGGACCTGTTGAAGTGACTACCTACAGGACAGATGGGGAATATACGGACCACCGCCGTCCAGAAAAAGTACAGTTTGTGCGTTCCTTGCAAGAGGATTTACAACGTCGTGATTTTACGATGAATGCCATTGCTATGCGTCGTGACGGTTCTTTTGTAGATTATTACGGTGGGCGTCAAGATATCGAGAAGCATATTATTCGAGCTGTTGGTGATGCACCAAATCGCTTTGCAGAAGATGCTTTACGGATGCTGAGAGCGATTCGCTTTTCCGCGCAGCTTGATTTTACAATCGAGGCAAATACATTGACAGCCATCCAACAAAAAGCCGCTGATCTGGCTTTTATTGCAAAAGAACGCATAAAAGCAGAGCTGGATAAGCTTTGGGTAGGACAAACAGTTTTTGGTGGTCTACAGAAATTAGAGGAAAGCGGTTTGACTGCCTATTTAATAGGAGATTTTCATGCTGCGCATTGGCTTGAATTTCATACACAGGACAAGCGCTTGGGCTGGGCCTATTTTGCTTTACTGCAAGGGACAGATTGGCGGGGGGTTTTGCGAGATTATCGACTATCAAATAAAGAAATGGCGTTTGTCAAATCGGTTTTAAGTGCCTATGATGCTCTAAAAGGTGGATGGACAAACACACATTATTTTATGTACACAGAGCAGGAGCTAGAGGCGGCACGCTATTTTGCCCAGCTGACTCAATTGGACGCTCCTATACCTCGGCTGTCTGTAAGAGAGTTACAGGCAATGCTACCCATTAAACAGAAGCAAGAATTAGTGGTGAATGGGGCAGATTTACTGAAATGGTCAGGAAAAAAAGGTGGACCTTGGGTAAAAGAAGCCTTGGAGGACATGCTGACAGCCATTCTTCATCATGAGCTTCAAAATGATCGACAACAAATACGAAACTGGCTGGAGCTACACTATTTCTAGAAAGGCTTCACTTACTTTAAGCCATATTATATACAGCAAATTGCCGTCTCAAAAATGTGGGACGGCTTTTTTCTTTGGTGGTCATTTACGTTAATTTACAGTATGATAAAGACAAAATAGGTACATAAAAAATAGCACAGTTGACTAAAGGATTGATGTGAAGATGACAATTTCGATGAAGGATGAAATTTTAAAAAGAATACTAGCTGCAGATGGTGAAGCTGTTTCAGGTCAGGAACTTGCAGATTCTCTTGGTGTCTCAAGGACGGCAATCTGGAAGCACATGCAGACATTACAGGAGGAAGGCTATACATTTGAAACAATTAAGAAAAAGGGTTATGTTTTGACAGGCGTACCAAATAGCTTGAATCCAACACAAATCGAGCTTTTTTTAAAGACCGAGCATTTTGGTCGTGAAATTCATTATTTCGATGTAGTGGATTCTACACAAACTATTGCACATAAGCTTGCCCAAGAAGGGGCTCCACATGGAACGATTATCATTGGGGAGGAGCAAACAGCGGGTCGTGGTCGAATGGCTCGTCCTTGGGAATCGGCACATGGCACAGGAATTTGGATGACGATTATCGTACGTCCAGATGTGACACCCCAGCAGGCATCCTCTTATACACTTGTAGTGGCAGTAGCGGTAACGATGGCCATCAAAACATTATATGAGCATGTAGAACCATTAATTAAATGGCCAAATGATTTGTTGATTAATGGCAAAAAGTGTACTGGAATATTAACAGAGATGCAGGCAGAGGCAGATCTTGTTCAGGCTTTACTTGTTGGCATTGGCATAAATGCAAATCAAGAGGCTACTGATTTCTCACCTGATATTGCAGATATTGCTACTTCTCTACGTCTAGAAGCTGGCGAAGAAATCAATCGGGCAGCATTGGTGGCCTCCATTTTACACTATTTAGAACAATTTACAGAGCTCTATGTAAATGAAGGTTTTGCAAGTATTAAAACACTGTGGCAGCAATTGTCCTGTACCATTGGTCAACGTATTGGGGTGACAACATTACGAGAACGTTTTGAAGGGGTTGCTAGTGGAATTACAGACGATGGCGTCCTCCAGCTTACCCAAGATGATGGGACAATACGAACGATTTATGCAGGTGACATCAAAATTATATAAAAAAGAAGCTGCAATGAACGTCTTGTTCTTGCAGCTTCTTCATTTACTTGAAAGTTACATCTAAATCACCTTGTGATAAAGATATATGTAGCTGATCATTACCATTGTTTACTTGAGTAACTGTACTACTTTGTTCTTCGTCATTAATTGTGAGATCACCGAAGTTTGTTATGAAGTTATAGCCTAGATTAGATTGTTTGTTTTGTAAGCGAAGGGTCGTATCACCAAAGCTTGACGTAATGGTTGATTGACCATTTAATGTCCCATCTATACTGATATCTCCATGTTCACTTTTAATACTAATACCGTTACTAGCAAGGCGTTGGAGTGTCAAATCACCAAAGGACTGAGTAATCTCTGTGTTGTTACCAATTATGTTGGTAAAGGTAGCATCTCCGTAATCTTGCACTAGGTTAAGCTGCTGATAATGTAGCTCGTGAATGGCTATATCACCGAAGTCGCTATCTATAGTAACAGCATCTATATTTGCATCCTTTGGTACATAGAGCTTGATCGAAGGAGATGAAAAGCTTCCAAAGCCAATTTGGAAATCACTCTTTTTCTTCGCTACGGTTTCAATCGTTAAAGTCCCATCTTCAATATAATAGGTCACATCCTGCTGCTTAAGGACCTTTGTGTCTAATTTATAGTCGTTATCACTAGCAACAATATCAATATCGCCATATTCATTTACGATCTTGATATTTGTAAATGCATCTAATTTGTGAGAATGACTTACTAATTTAGTAGAGCTTGGTACGTGAAGACCCTCTGCATCTTTTTCAATAAACCAGCGACCACCTGAAAAATAGCCGACCAGTGCAAGTAAAATACCTAAAGCAATCATGGTCATAGCAATTAGCGTATTTTTTGATGTCATTTAGAAGCCCCCTTTCCCTTTTTTGTTATTTTGTGAAATAGTCTCCCTAATGTTTCAACTGAGACAAGAACCGTTTTCTTGATAAAACGAGCGACAATAGGAAAGAGTAGGACACCTAAGCCCGTTACAATCAATCCGACACCCATAAAGAGCAGAGCGGTAGGCCAATGCTCTGTTAAAATCAGGAGGCCAGATATAAGCGCCACAACACCACCGACAAAGATACTAATGACTGTAGCGATAATAGCAAAGATTAAACTGACAATGACTGCGCCAAATGAAAAAATAAGTGCGATTGCAGTAGCAAGTAATGGCAATGAAAGGGGCGCAGATAGGATGGCTAAAATAATAAGCCAAATAGCCGATATATTCTTTTTTGTCGATTTTGCCGAGGAGGTATCCAAATCCTTCAATGCGAAATCAGCTAATATTTGTGAGGCGACATGTGAAGGAGAGCCAAGTTGTGAAATAACTTGTTGCTCATTTTCTTCTCCTGCTTCCTCGAAGTATTCCTCATAATAGGCAATTGCAGCGTCAAACTCATGCGCAGGAAGCCGACGCAATTTGCCTCGTAGCTGTTTCAAATAGCTAGCTCTATCCATCTAATTTCCCTCCTAAAAGTACACAATCAACCTTTTCCTTATACACTTGCCATTCTTTTAATAGCTCTAATAACCGAATACGTCCTTGCTCTGTAATTTGATAATAGCGTCTATTTCTGCCTTGATAGGGCTGATCGTAGGTTGTTAAGTAATGCGCTTTTTGTAAGCGACGTAAAACGGGGTACAGTGTAGATTCCGAAATCTCCATGACGGATTGTACTTGCTGTGTTAGTGAGTAACCATAGGCGTCCTCTTTGTCGACAATAGCGAGTACACAAGCGTCAAGTAAAGCTGAACCAAGCTGAAATGTCATCTTTCCACCTCACATGTAATACTTATATTTCATTTTATATTATATATCGTATAGTATGTGGATAGTATATGACGTATAGTATTAATTGTCAATTAGTTAAAATAAACTCTGTTATTATAAGAAAATAATATTTGAAGATTACGAGGATTATTGTTATAGTATGTGCTGAAGGGCAGTATCCATTGTGAACGGCACCTTCACAAGCGCAAGGTCCAATACAACAAATATCTGCCTTGATCTTTTCAGACAGGGACGGAAGAAAACACGCGTTCAACATAGCTGCGAGCTATCGCCTCTTGTCAACACTTCATCAAGAGGTATTTTGTGACGAACGAAACACTACCCTTCTGTCTATTTTCGAAAACAGAAGGGTTTTTCTGTTTTCTTCCCTTAAAAAGGAGGACTACAAATTGAAAACGACTACAGATTTTTTAAAGATGAAAGCGGCCGGTGAAAAAATTGTCATGGTGACAACCTATGATTATCCCGCTGCTAGATTTGCTGAAGACGCTGGTGTAGATATGGTACTAGTCGGTGATTCACTTGGGATGGTCGTGCTTGGCTATGATTCTACAATGCCAGTGACTGTAGCGGATATGGTGCATCACGCTAAGGCGGTTCGACGTGGTGCGAAGAATACGTTTATTGTCGTTGATATGCCATTTGGTTCTTATCATGGCGATGTCAATGAAGCATTAAAAACGGCTGTTGACATGATGCAACAAACAGGAGCCGATGCTTTAAAGGTTGAGGGTGCAGGAGAGGTCATTTCGGTCATACGTAAACTTACATCAGCCGGTATTCCAGTAGTAGCGCATTTAGGTTTATTACCACAATCAGCAGGTGTGCTTGGTGGTTATAAAGTACAGGGAAAAACGGCAGAACAGGCTGCTACCCTTATAGAGGATGCAAAGAAATGTGAAGAAGCAGGAGCTTGTGCTGTCGTGTTAGAATGTATCCCACATCAGCTAACAAAAATTGTTTCAGCTAGCCTTGTGATCCCGACGATTGGTATAGGTGCAGGAGTAGAAGCTGATGGACAAGTGTTGGTTTATCATGACATGTTAAGCTATGGCTCACACCATGTGCCTAAGTTTGTTCAGCAATTTGCTAATATGGGGAAAGAAGCAAGTACTGGTATGCTTCACTATGTTGAAGCAGTCAAAGCGGGTACATTCCCTGCACCTAAGCATTTCTTCACAATGAAAGAGGAAGCGTTAGATCAGCTATATGGGGGCGTCAAAGCATGAAAGTAGTCACTACCATACAAGCATTAAGAGTAGAAATTGATGCAGCAAAGCAGGCTCATAAAACGATAGGTCTTGTCCCAACGATGGGCTATTTACATGAAGGTCATTTGACATTGGCAAAAACAGCACGTGCAGAAAATGATCTAGTTATTATGAGCATTTTCGTCAATCCAACACAATTTGGACCGAACGAGGATTTTGAAAGCTATCCTCGGGATTTACCTAGAGATACCGCTTTAGCACAATCTGTAGGTGTTGATATTGTGTTCGCTCCAAGTGCGGAAGAAATGTATCCGCATGATGGTGGTATTCGAATACATGCTGGTGAACAGGCAACAATTCTTTGTGGTGCGAGTCGACCAGGTCATTTTGATGGTGTGCTACAGGTTGTCTCAAAATTATTCCACTTAACACAACCAACTCGGGCTTATTTCGGACAAAAGGATGCACAGCAGGTTGCGATTATTGCTACAATGGTACGTGATTTTAACTTCCCATTGGAATTGCGAGTAGTCCCAATAGTGCGTGAGGAGGACGGTTTAGCCAAATCTTCTCGCAATATCTATTTAAGTGAATCAGAGCGACAGGAGGCTCCTGCGATTAATGAAGCTTTGCAATTGGCACGTGATAGCTTTTTAGCGAATGGTGATGCTGAGCGCGCACTGGTTAAAGCGAAAGCGCATATTCATGCACGAACGCATGGCCGAATTGACTATATTGAGTTATTAGCGTACCCCGATCTAACACCAGTAACTGCAACGACACAGCAAGTCCTGTTGGCAGCAGCCGTCTATATTGGCAAAACACGCTTAATTGATAATTGTATTTTTACTGTGAAAGAAGGACTGTAAAGATGTTACGAATGATGATGAATAGTAAAATCCACCGTGCAACAGTGACACAGGCCGATCTAAATTATGTCGGCTCCATAACAATTGATGAAGATATTTTAGATGCGGTAGGTATGCTGGCGAATGAAAAGGTACATGTCGTTAACAATAATAATGGAGCCCGCTTTGAAACATATATTATTGCTGGTGAGCGAGGTTCCGGTGTAATTTGCGTTAATGGCGCAGCTGCACGACTTGTACAACGTGGCGATATTGTAATTATTATTTCCTATGTATATGTGGATAATCATGAGGCAAAAGAGCATAAACCAACCGTTGCCATTATGGGTGAGGGTAATAGGATTAAAGAAATGATTACACATGAGCCTGAAGCCACGGTGATGTGATCAGATTATAGATAGAAGAAAGGAGGATTGGCAAATGCTTTGTCAATCCTCCTTTTTGATTGCATCTATTACAAAAGTAACTGGTAAAATTTTGTTTTTCTTACTATTAAACTAGTTTTTAAAATTATAATTTTACAAATGTTCTAGTATTTTGGGTCATATTTATGTAGAATTTAGTTGTAAGTACATCAATTTACTAGTGGAGGTATCATTTGTAATGGAAAATAAACGTAACAAATTTTTAACAGTAACTGCCGCGGCATTGGCTGTAACAGCGGTAGCAGTAGCGCCAGCATCGGCAGCAAGTCCTTTTTCAGATGTAAAAGAAAGCCATGCAAACTTTGAAGCCATTTCTACACTTTATGCAGCAGGGATTATTAGCGGGTATCCAGATGGTACATTCAAACCAGATACAAATGTCACACGTGGACAAGCAGCAAAAATGATTGCAGGCGCATTAAAGCTAGATACAAAAGATGTGGAGAATCCAAACTATAAAGATATTGATGTTTCTAATCCATATTACGGTCCAATTGCAGCACTTGCAGGATTAGAAGTGATTACAGGCTATGGTGATAATACTTTCCGTCCAAATCAAACAATTACACATGGTGATTTAGCTAAAATTTTAGCGTCTATTCCAACATTACCAGAGCTAGAAAGTGCTAAAAACCACGCGGCAACTGATAAAGTTACACGTGGACAGCTTGCAACATTGATTGCAGAAGCTTTAACAAAATCAAGCACAGAAACACCAGAAACTCCTGAAACACCAGAGAAACCTGAAACGCCTGAAGGTGCATTTTCTCTATCTATTTTACATGTGAATGATACACATGCTCGTGCAGAGAAGTTACCTCAATTAGCAACAGCGGTTAAGGAGCAACGTGAAACGAAGAAAAATGTCTTAACTTTACACGCTGGAGATGCATTTAGTGGAACACTATATTTTAACGAATTTAAAGGAAAAGCTGACTTAGCGCTATTAAATGAAATTGGCTTTGATGCAATGGTATTCGGTAACCATGAATTTGATTTAGGTTCTTCACCAGAAGGTCATCAGGCATTAGCAGATTTTGTTAAGGCTGCTAAATTCCCATTTGTGGATGCCAATACAGATTTTTCAGCAGATGATAAATTCACTGGTTTATTTACAGACTTAATTTCAAGTGAACCTGAAAATGGCAAAATTTATTCAGGGATTGTGAAAGAAATTGATGGCGAAAAAGTAGGTATATTCGGCTTAACAACAGAAGAAACATTGGATATTGCTTCTCCTGATAAAGTGACTTTTACAAATTACATCGATGAAGCGAAAAAAGCAGTAGCTGCCTTTGAAGGAATGGGTGTTAACAAAATTATTGCTTTAACACATATTGGCTACAATGATAATCCAAATGTTGATAATGATATTTTACTAGCGAAAAACGTACCAGGAATTGATGTCATCGTTGGTGGACATGACCATACAAAATTAGAAGAGCCAGTTGTTGTTGATACAAACACAGTGGGTGAAGCAAAAGAGGCAACATTAATCGTACAAGCTAATGAATATGTAAATTATTTAGGCACACTTGACGTAACATTTGATGGAAATGGTGTTGTTACAGAGTATGGTGGCGAATTAATCGACCTTGGCAAAGTTGCACAAGACGAGGCTTTAGTGAAGTTACTTGAACCATTTAAAGCTAAAGTAAATGAAGTAAGCAACAAGGAAATTGGTGTGAAAATTGCTGAGGAGTTAGCAAATCCACGTGCAACTGAAGAAAATTTAGAAAGTGTACGTAGTAATGAAACAGCTCTAGGTAATATCATTACTGATGGTATGTTGGCAAAGGCACAAAAATATACAGATAAAACTGTTGTGATGGCTTTACAAAATGGCGGTGGTATTCGTGCGGCGATTCCAGCTGGTAATATTACAGTTGGTCAAGTGATTACGGTATTACCATTTGGTAACACATTAGCATTAATGGATGTTACAGGTGCAGAGTTAAAGGCTGCATTTGAAGTATCTCTGAAAAGTGCACCAAAAGAAAACGGTGGTTTCCTACACATTGGTGGAGCGAAATTACAATATGATTCTTCAAAAGAAGCTGGCTCACGTGTAGTATCTATCGAATATTTAGATAAAGCAACTGGAAAGTATGTTGCTTTAGAAGATACGAAAACATATACAGTAGCAACAAATGCTTTCACTGCTAAAGGTGGGGACGGCTTTGATATGTTTGCTAAAGCATATGAAGAAGGTCGCGTTACAGACTTAGGTTTATCTGATTGGGAAAACCTACAAGAACAATTACTTTCATTAAAAGAAGTAAAAACAACAACAGAAGGTCGTATTGTTGATCTTGCTAAAAAACAATAATCGAATAGCTTGAATTACTATTTTATTTAACTACTATTCATTTACGCAACCTTAGGGGCTTCCTCTAAGGTTGTGTTTTTTTGTATAGATTAAGTGATTTTACAAGGAGGAGAAAGGATGCTGCAAAGCCAAATCTATGATAAAATTCAACTTATCTAATGTGAACTGTGAGTTGAGATGTATGATGGAAAGTCAAAAATATGCCATTGTCGATTTGGAGACAACGGGTCATTCACCAGCCAATGGGGACCGGATGATTCAAATAGCAATTGTTATTATGAAGGATTGGAAAATTGAGCGTACTTATACGAAGTTCATTAATCCAGGAAAAACCATTCCATCTTTCATTCAAGATTTAACGCATATAACGGATGAAGATGTAAAGGATGCCTTGCCATTTGAGGCACATGCGGATTACATATATGAGCTATTAGCAGACTGTGTGTTTGTCGCACATAATGCAGATTTTGACTTATCCTTTTTACAAGCAGAGTTTAAGCGAGCAGGACTTCCGAAGTGGCAAGGTAAAAAAATGGACACGGTGGAGCTTGCTAAAATTTTATTTCCTATGTCCCTTGGCTTTAAGCTAGGCGATTTAGCGGCAGATTTAAATATTGAGCTAGCCAATGCGCATCGGGCAGATGATGATGCACTGGCAACAGCAGAATTATTCAGATATTGCTGGAGGGAGCTTTTAAACCTTCCTCAGCTAACGTTGGAACAGATGCATAAACGTTCTTTCCGTTTGAAATCAAATGTTTCCCAGCTCTTTTTTGAGGCTTTGCAAATTAAACGACAGCATGTGACAGGTCATGAGAATGTACATTATTACCGCAATTTTGCCATTTGCAATGGTCGCAATAAGCATGAAAATGCATCAGAACCACTAGCCTATCCGCAAACAGTAACTGAAAAGATAGCTTTAATGTCAAAGGCCCTTGCGAATTTTGAGGAACGTCCAGCACAATTTGAGATGATGGACACGATCTGGCAGGCATTACATGAACAAAAGGAATGTGTGATTGAAGCCTCCACTGGTATTGGCAAAACGGCTGGCTATTTATTGCCTGCGATTTTGTACGCCCGTGCTATCGATAAAAAGATTGCCATTAGTACGTATACATCATATCTACAGGAACAGCTTGTAGAGGAGGAACTACCTAAGATTGAAAAAATCCTAGGAACAAAAGTAAATGTATGCGTACTAAAGGGAATGCAACATTATATTGATCTTGAACGCTTTGAGCAATGTATGGCCCATGCAGATGAGTCCTATGATGAAACATTTA
Source organism: Lysinibacillus sp. (assembly GCF_032093475.1). NCBI lineage: Bacteria > Bacillati > Bacillota > Bacilli > Caryophanales > Bacillaceae > Lysinibacillus > Lysinibacillus sp. Next base: position 20,191 of record NZ_DAMDAY010000086.1, read on the forward strand.
CTATTCTACAAATACTTGTGTGGCTTACTAAAACAGA
>NZ_DAMDAY010000087.1:0-19981 GCF_032093475.1 Lysinibacillus sp.
GAGCGCCTTGCTCACACTTTCGAGCGGGTATCACAACCTTTGGAGCGCTTTGCCCTTACTTTCGAGCGGTTACCACCTCTTTTGGAGCGCCTTGCCCTCACTTTCGAGCGGTTACCACCTCTTTTGGAGCGCCTTGCCCTTACTTTCGAGCGGTTGCCTCCGCTTTTGGAGCGCCTTGCCCTCACTTTCGAGCGGGTATCACAACCTTTGGAGCGCTTTGCCCTTACTTTCGAGCGATTACCCCCTCTTTTGGAGCGCTTTGCCCTCACCTTCGAGCGGTTACCTTCTCTTTTGGAGCGCTTTGCCCTCACTTTCGAGCGGTTACCCCCTCTTTTGGAGCGCTTTGCCCTTACTTTCGAGCGGGTACCACAACCTTTGGAGCGGTTACCTCATCAAAACTATTTCTGCTGTTTAAAGTGGCTTTGGCATAGCTCAGCAACTTCATGCATGGAATAACTTTGAAAATTGTATTGGCTGCGCAACTCTTGATAATAGCGTAATAGCTCTTCCAGCATCGCTAAATTTTTATCAATGTGCTTGCCAAAATTATGAGGGTGCCACCATAAATGATAAAATGCTTGTGCCTTTGCAGCTTCGAGCATACTTTCCTTAATACGTTTTACTTTTAACCCTTCGAATACACGCAATGGACCACAATAAGGCCTTAAAAAGGCACTTGACCGAATATTAATGAGCTGCGCCTCTTGCATTTCTGCTAGAGTTGCCATATGGTGTCCGGTTAGATTCCAATAGCTATCTAGCCATTTCTTTGCTCCGAAAAGTCTGCCCTTCTTCGTAAACTTTTGAGCTTGATACAATGTATGGTTTTCAGTTCCTCTGTAGCAAATATAGCCAGCTTCTGAACACGCTGATAAATAGTCTTTGTTTATTTGGTTACGTGGAAAGACAATGGATTTCATCGGAGCGATATATCCTTCACTAATTGTTTTTGTAGCATGTAAATCGGCACGAAAAGCTGCCTCTGTTTGCCCCTTTTCCAAGCAATAGAAATGGGAGAAGGTATGACTTCCTATTTCCTGATGTGGTGTACGTTTAATATCCTCGATTAAAGATTTACCAAAATGTAAGAGATCCTCTTGTTCATTTTCGCCTACTTTTGCTAGCTGTGTATGTGCAGCAAAGCGCATATTTTCATATTTAACAGGGATACCTCGTAAATAATGAGCCATTTCTGCCTTTGATTCTGCAAACAATAATCCGACTGTAGCCCAAGTCGCATGAATGTCATATTGCTCAAATAACGTTAGTATTCTGGGCAAGGCTTTACGTACACCATATAGGTTTTTATTGTATTGTCCATATCGAAAAACGTCATGGACACCCCAATTCAGCTCAAAATCTAATGAAATAACGAGACCCCCACCATTCATGTTGCTACTTCCTCCATTTTTGTACACCTAATAGCAGTGCACGTATTTTTGATTGGGTGATGTAGCCTGAGTAGACATGGACAATTTGGCCACCAAAGCTTAGTTTAAAGGCTCGTACATTATGACTATTTGTTAATTCACCCATATCATATAAAACAAAACCTTGCTCCTTTAAGTGGAGTAGATTATGCCAGATTAAAAAACGATTGGCATAACGGATCGGTCGTTTTAAATGTGAAGGCATAGCTGATGCATGACAAGTAGCCTCGTAAAAAGACATCGCTCTTTTCTCATGAACAATATCTAGTCGATAGCACAGTGTTTGTCCACAAATACTCTGGATCTCGGATAATAATAATGCACCCTGTTCATTTAGGAGCATGAGTGTTTCCATTTGTGACTTTCCAATTGCTTCAAGCTTTTTTCTTTTGGCAAACTGATTGTAGAATTGCTGGAAGGCTCGCAAGTTGTCCATCGAGGGCTCTTTGTACAAAATAACTTGATAAAATTCTTTTTGGGCCCGTCGTAGGATTTTACGATTCCCTTCTGAAAGTGCTAAATATAACGAAAGCTCATGCTCTTGCAAATGAATGTGAACCGTTTCGCTTTTTACAAGCTTTCTGCTAGGTACAAGTGAATGTGTATAGCCTACAACTTTCATTGAGTTTCGAACATTTGCTGGCTTTTCTAGAAGATAAAAATGCTGCATTGCGATATTCCATCGCTTACTTTTAATGGACAGAATGAACATCGCCCCCACTCTCCGTATATTTTTCTACACGATTTCGCTCAAAGCGAGCGAATTTAAAATGTTTCATTCGAGAAATAGGTTTATAGCCTAGCTGTACTAAGCGCTTACGCTTCCGCCATTGCCAAAAGCTTGCCGTTACCCATAGTGTTTGTGCCGGTTTTATTTTTCGAAAATAAGCTGTAATAATATCGATTTGTTTGAAAACATCATAGGCTAAAAAATAGGTCTGCTTCGGTAACGGTTCTATAATCCGCAATGAATCGACTCGCCAATTTGTGGCATGTAACGCAAAGGCTGGTTTATTCGTTTCTGCAAAGGAGTCTTTATAAATCGTATATCCCTTATAAAAGAGGGCAATGACTTCCTCCTGATCAAGCTGCATCGCTTCCTGAATCGACATTTCTTCAAATAAGTTACCAACAGGCTGCTGTGGCGATACATCCTCTGAGGGAGTTAATTCATACAGCTCCACTTGTTTCATACGAACAAATCTTTCTACGAATTGTTGTCCATATTCTAGCCAATCTTTTAGCTTTCCATACTTTACTAAAAAACGTAACTGGCCTAGTGAATTACGCTTCCAATCCACAATTCGCTGATTACTTTTTACGTATTCCTTAAGTCGTTGCTTTAATGATAAAAATCCTGTCAGTAAATTTGTACGTTTCGAACCACTGCTGGCAAGCATATGCCTTGTAAAATCAATGCTAGAGCGCCAGTCAAATTTATAAGGCTCATAGCCAATACTCATATCAAATAGGCGATAATTGGCTGCGAACGTTCGCTGAATGGTTTCTTGATTGACGATACGTCCAGCACCAAATAAATTAAATGTTGGCTCATGTGCAAGAGCGTAAGTTACATAACGCCCCCGACAGCAAAGTCCATATGTGAAACCAATCCACTGATTTTCAAAGACAAGTGCATCGACCTCCACCTGTAAGGCCTCTCCCTTTAGCATTGTTAAACGTTCAAAAAAGTCTCTTTTCTTGCCCTTTGTAAATTCACTTGTATCAAGCTTTTTTGCCCAACGACGATTAAATAATCGAAACATTTGCCAAAGCTCGTCCTGCGATGGAGCACGTCTTTCTAATGAGCCTAAATTTCGTAGCTTTCGTTCGCGTCGATCGACACCATGCATTTTTCGTCGTTGATTGAAATGATGTTGAAAATCTACTTCTGAAAATGCTAGATACGGTGTCACCACACGGAATATGCTTGTACGTAATTGTCTTTCAACAAAATATTGCTCCAAGATTTTAGTAGATGCTTTACTTTCTAATAAGCCATGGAGAGAAAAAACAACGTGTCGATATTTTTTAATCAGCTCATCAAATATAAAGGTCGCTGCTTGGAGTAACCACTGTTGTTTAGCGACTATCCCGGTATAGTTAGCAATCTGTTTACCTGCAAATGTATACACCCTTATTCCCCATCGAATAGACACCGTAAAGGGGAAAAAGGCGATGATTGTCCCCTCATGTTCAATGGCATAAAGCTCTACACGTTCTTTCCGTCCAACAATTTGCCACCAATTATAAAACCAAGCAAATTCTATAAATGGGTTATCATTGTCCTCTGCTTCTAAAATGGCATCCCAAATTTCCTTGTACCACATAAGCTCATCATCAGTTCTAATGCGAATTAATTGCAATTTAATCCCCTTTCTTCGCTAGTTCTGAAACAGCTTGCTGATAGACCATTATTGTTTTTTGATACATAGGGGTAAACGTGAAATACTGCAAATAACGGCATTCACTTACATTCCCCATTTGTTGCCTTAAATCGGCATCCATTATTAGTTGGTGTAGCCTCTGCTTTAATAATTCAAAATTATCTCGTTCTACTAAAAATCCATTACCATGATCTTCTACGAGCTCTTTTACACCACCTACATTTGTTGCAATAATAGGGAGACCTACACGCATCGCTTCAATAATAGAAATCGGCAAGCCTTCCCAATCTGACAACAAGACAAAAATGTGGCTTTTCTCAAGATAAGAATGGACATCTAATTGATTGCCTAAAAATGTTATACGTGCTGTTAAACCAGACTGTTCAACAAGTTTTTCTAAGTCAGAACGTAGTGAACCATCTCCAATTAGTTGAAGATGCCATGGAATATGCGTCAGCTCCGCCAAAGCCTTGAGTAAGATATCCTGCCTTTTTGGCACTTCAAAACGAGCAACCATAACAATGATTGGCTGCTCCAAAAATGTTCTTTCAGTTGTTGTCCTTTTCTCTATTAGATCAATGCCATTATGAATTGTCAGTAATTTATGTGCAGGAGCCACCTCCTTCATTAGTGCTAATTCTCGATCGTATTCGGATACCGTAATAATTTTTGTAGTAAATAGCTGAACAGATTTTTCCATCCGATGGAATAGCAGCTTTTTCTTTTGTGGAACACCTTCTGTAAAACTCCAGCTATGTGCTGTAAAGATAGTTGGAATTCCCAGTAAACTACCAACTACACGACCTATGATACCTGCCTTGGATGAATGGGTGGCTACAACATCTGGTTGTATTCGTTTAAAGACAGCTCTTAATTGCCAGAATGATCGAAAGTCTTTCGCTAAATGAATCGCTCGTTGTAAGGAAGGTATATTGATGACGGGAATTTGCAGTTCTTGCAAGCGCCACAGTGATGGCTGATAGGAGCCTGTTACAACTGTCACCTCATGTCCATCTTGTTGTAATTGGATAGAAAGTGCCTCCACATGTTTTTGAGCACCTCCGACCTTATCCATTCTTGTAATAAGCTGAACTATTTTCAGTACTGCCACTCCTTATTTTTTAATAAGCACCCGTTCTTGCTACGATGACATAAATAGTCTTCAACATAATTTGGATATCCATCCAAAAGGAGAAATTTTCAACATATTCAATGTCATACGAGATTTTTTGTCCATGTGATATATTCGATCTACCATTTATTTGAGCAAGCCCCGTCAATCCTGGCTTTACCTCCAGTCGCCGAGCTTGTAAAGAGTTATAAGCATTTGTAATCGTTGGAACTTCCGGGCGTGGACCTACAATGCTCATATCACCCTTTAGCACATTTAAAAGTTGTGGGATTTCATCAATACTTAGCTTTCGAAGGATAGCGCCCACTTTTGTGATACGTGTATCTTGCTTCGTTTTAAAGTAATAATCATCAGGGATACCATTAGCACAAATAGTCGGCATATTTACTGGAACTGCCTGAATACACATTGTTCGTAGCTTCCAAATCACAAAGCGGTGATGATCGAGGCCAGTTCTTATTTGTTTGAAGAAAATGGGGCGACCCGTTGTCATGAGTAAAATGAGAAAGACTATTAGCATAAGAGGAATCGTTATAAAAAGTAAAATTAAAGCCCCAATAATATCAACTATTCTTTTGCCGTACTGACCATAGAATGTGAGATTCTGAGCTGTCTGAACGTGCAATACATCATCCTTTGCATTTTTTTAGCACTTAACACTATATATTCATTTTGTACATTTCTAGAACTAGTATAGAAAAAGTGCTCCCTTTAAGAAAAAAAGAGTTATGTCAGCGTCATATGCTGAATAACTCTTTTTGCCGTATTATATGCTTGCTTCTAAAATTTGAACATCACATTCAATCAAAACATTCCCCTTCACCGCTTTACTTATCATACAAGTCTGTTCCGCCTTGTGTGCTAAGCGCTCTATTCTTTTTGCAAGATGTTCCGATAGCTCTTGGACAACAATCGTTGGTTTATGGACAATTTTTTCATAAGTAAAAACGCCATTTTCTACGCTTACAAACCCATGAGCCTGCATGGATAAAGACATCACATCTATTTCCGATCTTTCAAGCAGAGCAGCTAAGGTGATTAAATAACAGGTTGCCGCTGCACCTAAAAGCATTTCATCTGGATTTGTACCAATCCCTGGACCATTCATTTCCTGAGGAATAGATATTTGCGTTTGTAAATTGCTTGATGTTATGTTCCCTGTCCCATTTCTTCCATCCGCCCAAGTTAAATCCATTGTAAATTTATGCTGAACCATCGTTTATATCCTCCTTTATTTTTGGCTAAGAAAAATGCGAAATATTTATCGTAAGGCAAGCAAGGCGTAGCTTAAAGCCTTTGCTTTCTTTAACTCTACCACATTTTCAACGTGATGCTTGAAATCAAAAATTGCGTTGATTACTTCGAACAGCCACCAGTAACTTCAAGTGCAGTTTGAATCCCTAGCAAAACATTCAACCTCACTGTGTTTCGAAAGAACCATTGCCATAGCTCCACTATTAGGGGTGATTTCCTTTATCGTACAAAATCAACCATTATTTTACGAAAAACAATGTGATAATTTTTATGGTAGAATAGAATAAATAATTCTTTAGGAGATTTTCAAAATGATTTTAACAAAGCAAGAAGCAATACAAGCATTAAAAAAGAACAAGTTCATCGGTTTTACGATTAAAACAGGAAATATTATTATGAAAAAGATTAATAAAACCGATTATAATATTTTTGTCTTTGAAGAAGGGAAAGAAAAACCTTTACGTTATGTTGGTTCTATTATGAACGTAATGGCGACAATGAGTGATAAAGCCTCAAATAAAGACTTTTTCATTGTTGAACAGTTACCATCAGAAAATAGTGCTGTAGAAGCTCAAACTACTGAACATGAGGCAACAACAGAAGAAAAAGTAACACCTGTTAAGGAAAAAGAAGAAACTGTTGCTGAAGAAAAAGAAGATATTGTTGTTGAAGAAAATGAGGAAAGCCGTGCTATCGCTGGCTATGAAGGATTATATGAAATGACGACAAGTGGTCGAATTATTACGGTCCGTGAAAACCGTGCGTTAGCTCGTTGTAATGATGAGTACGGCTTCCATATTGCACGCTTGACGAAGGATGGCAAAGCAACTAGTCATAATGTTTTTGAACTTTGGAAGCAAACATTCCCAGAACTAGAGCAAACTCATTTTAAAGGTGCTTTAAAAGCAAAATATGGTACAGGCTGTAAGCTAATCGATAAACCTGGTATCCACTTTTAATCATGAAACACCCTCAGCTTTTTTGCTGAGGGTGTTGTCGTTTAGAATTGATATATTTTTCGCCATTTGAACAATTGTAAGATACTGATTTTCTCCACTTTACGGAAACCCGCTTGTACCAACTTTCGCCTTCTTTTTCTATCAAACCACGGGGCAATCGTACAAACGGCTCTTCCTTCTCTCTGGACATCAGCAATGATATCAACGAGTTGCTGACTGTCATACTCTCTTATATACGACATATTATCTGCTAGCTCATAGGAATAGTTAGCAGCTTCTTCAGATGCTATTTTATCATGCCTCTTATATATAATTTGATCACCATTTCCCAAAAGTCGATAGCCCCTATAGAAACTTGAAACATAGTTTGCTCGCTCATGCATCTCCGTAATATCCTTCATTGATACTTCTTGAAAGTTCACTTGCCCGAAAGCATATTTTTGTTCTGCTATATAAACATCTAAAATATGTACTGCTAAAAATCGTTGTATTATCCTAACTGAAGCTCTTAACCAATCTTTTATTTTCGCGTGCTTCATAAAATATCGTAGTTCTCCTAAACGGTCCCGCTTCCATTTCACGAGCTGATGATTATTCGTTAACTGACCTTTTAAGCGATCTCGTAAGACCATCCAGGATCGAAGTACACGCTCTTTTGTTCCTTTCGTACTCATAACAAATTTTCTTGTAAAATCAATATGGGTATACCATTCAAACTTGTATGGCTCATAGCCACTTCCTAGATCATAATAACGATAGCCTACATCATGTGCTTTTAACATATTTTCTTTTTCAATAATGCGGCCTGGGCCAAATAGATTGAAGTCAGGCTCATGTCCCATTGCCAGACAAAAATTACGCTCTCTACAGCAAAGGTCAATCGTAAACGCAATCCACCGGCCTTCAAATTGCAGGCTGTCCACCTCTACTCGCAATGCCTTATCGGAGACCTTGGCCAATCGCTCGTAGAACAATCGAGTCTGATTTTCTGTAAAACCACTTTTATCAATTTTCTTTTGCCACCTTCTCGTAAATAACGTAAACATGTCTTGTAAATGATGGTGATTTGCTTCTTGAAATGCTACATGACCAAGTAACTTTAATTTATTTTCCCGGCGCTTCAAACTTTTGAATTTTTTTCGATGCTTCTGCAAAAAATTATCAAGTGTGATTGATTGAAAATCTATATAAGGCGTGACAGTCCGAAAAATGGAATGTGGCATCTGATATTCTATTGCAAATTTTTCTAATTCTTGAGAGGTATTTTTACTTTCTAACAATCCATGTAACACCATTAAATAACGCCTGTATTTTTTTGAAAGCTCCTTCAGCATAAAGTCAATGGAACGTTCAAGCCAATTCTTTTCAGCGACTACTTCCATATAAGTCGCAAACCCTTGTCCCAAAAAGCCAAAATGATGCACCTTACCAAACCGTACTGTATGCACTAACGGAAAAAAGGCAACTGCTACTCCTTGATATTCGACTACATAAATCTCAACATTGTCATGAGTCCCTAATGTTGTCCACCAAGTTGAGACCCACTCGTACTCAATAAAAGGATTATCATTGTGCTCTCTTTCGAGTATTGTTGACCAAGTACTTCGATAGGGCTCTAATGCTTCAATAGTCGTGATAAGTTTATACGTAAGCAATTTACTATATCGCTCCTTTTTTCCATTATCATCGCCATACATGTTGTAGCCACTATATTCTTAGCAAAAAAATATTAGAACATTTCATCCACATGAAAGCCCTTCCTTATCACAGTCATAGGAAGGGCTTAGTCAACTTTATATTTTTACAAGTGGTACTTCTTCTTTTTTTACGGTGTTAGCCATATGTGTAGTCGCCACAAAGCTTAATGTCATACCAGGCCCAATCGTAGCACCCGGTCCAGGATACGTTTCTCCCATGATCGACGCTGAACAATTACCTGAAGCATATAATCCTTCGATTGGTTCGCCATCTGCCTTAATAACCCGAGCATGTTCATCCACTACCAAGCCTCCCTTTGTGCCAATATCGCCTGGATATATACGTAATGCATAGAAAGGAGCTTTTTTGATCTCTGCTAAATTTGGATTTGGCAATGTTGGGTCCCCATAGTAATTATCATAGGCACTATCACCACGATAAAAATCATCATCATGACCATTTCGGGCAAAGTCATTAAAACGATTTACTGTCTCTATTAGACTTTCAGGCAGCACATCCATTTTTCTAGCAAGTTCTTCAATGGACTCTGCACTTTTCACGATGCCATGATCAAACCAGCTTTTTGGGAAGGCTTGTCCTGGGAACAGACCTGTAAAAATATAACGGCTTTTAGCAGAGGCATCAATGACTATCCATGAAGGAACAGCCTGTTGCGTGGTCTTTTGATGCTCGTACATGGTATCTACAAATTCATGATAAGGAGCCGCTTCATTCACAAAACGCTGTCCTGCGCTATCTACAACAATCATATTTGGTACGCCCCTGTCCGCTACTAGGAAGAAGGGTTGTCCTTGTGGATCAATAACAGAAGGCGCTCCCCACACTTTATCCATTAAATCTAATGTAGCGCCAATTTTTACACCTGGTTCTATAACGTCACCTGTTTGTCCCTCTGGTGAAGAAGTCCATGCAGCGTTCGTTGGGCTTGGTAAATATTGTTCTCGAAGTGCTTGGTTGTGTGAAAAGCCGCCTGATGAAAGAACAACACCTTTCTTTGCCTCAATTCGCAGCTCTTGTCCATCTCGTTCCACAATGATCCCCATCACTCGACCCTTATCCATCATAAAATCTTTAAAGGCCGTTGATAGCCAAAGCTCACCATTTGCCTCCGCTAGCGATAGTCGTAAACGTGCTACTAAAGCTTCACCTAACGCAACTGGCTCACTTTTTGTCACCTTTGATTTTACTAGGCGCATGCCTAATTTCAGTGCAGTTGTTTTACCTTTTAACGTCCGTGTTATCATATTAACTTTATGAAACTCATAGCTATTCATTGTAAAGCCCTTAGTTGATAGAGTTGCTCGACGCATAGTATGTGCTAAAGAGCCCATTTTCGTTAAATCGAAAATTAGTGGTTCAATGGAACGTCCCTGAGACAAGCCCCCTGGTTTTTCTGGATAGTAGTCCGAGTAACCTTTTGCATATTGGAAACGCATATGCTTAGTTTTATTGTATAAAAACCGCAACATTTCTGGGCCTCTTGTAATATAGGCTTCCTTTAAAGCTTCAGGCACTCGATCACCAACTGTTGAATCTAAATATTGGCGTGCAAGTTCATGTGTATCTGGAACACCTGCACCTTTAATAACATGATTATTCGGAATCCATAAGGCACCGCCTGAAATAGCAGAAGCACCACCATAGCGATCCGTTTTTTCAATTACTAATGATTTCAAACCTTGTAACTTTGCTGTTAAACCTGCTGTCAATCCCGCAGCTCCAGAGCCTACTACAACTACATCATAACTTGCATCCCATTTCATTCAACCATTCCTCCCTTAATGAGCTAAATCGATGAATCTGGTCTTCCTATTAAAAAGTATAGAATTAAACTAATATTCAGTCAATTTTTCCATCCCAACATTACACACAAAAAAAGGAGCGTCGACGCTCCCTTTAAGGTTTTAAAATCACTTTAATACAGTTATCTTCACGGTTACTAAATAGTTGATAGGCTTTACTTGCTTCCTCTAATGGTAGCTTATGTGTAATTATGTTAGTCGGATCAAACTTTCCAGCAGTGATTAAATCAAATAATTTTGGCATGAGATGAATAACAGGTGCCTGGCCCATTTTTAGAGATATATTACGTTCAAACAGATGTCCTAATGGAAATTGATTGTACTTAGCGCCATAAACACCTGTAATTTGGATTGTGCCAAATTTGCGTACTGCATCCATTGCAATTCGCAGTGGGCTTAATGTTCCTCCTTGTACTTTCATTTTTTGTCCGATAGCTTCTAAAGGTGTTTTTTTCCCATCCATACCAACGCAATCAATGACAACATCTGCTCCACCTTTCGTTATTTCACGAATATAAAAAGCCACTTCATCGTAATCGTCTAAATTAATAATTTCAACATTGTTCATTTTTTTCGCGTGGGCTAAGCGATAGCTAATATAATCAACAGCAATTACTCGCTTTGCACCCTTCATCCATGCAAATTTCTGTGTCAATAAGCCCACTGGTCCACAACCTAACACCACCACTGTATCGCCCTTTTTAACTCCCGCATTTTCCACACTCCAATAGGCAGTTGGTACAATGTCCGATAAAAATAAAAGTGCTTCATCCTCTAGCTCACAAGAGTCAGGAATGACAAAGGGCATAAAATTGCCATAGGGAACATGTAAAAATTCAGCTTGTCCACCAGGATAATTACCATAACGCTGGGTAAAGCCTACGTACCCTCCTGAATCTACTCCAAGATTGTCATTGGAATGATCACATTGACTTTCCATAGCATTGTTACAATAAAAGCAATCTCCGCACGATACATTAAAAGGTAGGATTACACGGTCCCCCTTTTTCACCTTGGTCACATCTGACCCCACTTCTTCTACAATGCCCATTGGCTCATGTCCAATCACATAATCTTTATACGTAGGAATAGCTCCCTGGTAAATATGCAAATCTGAACCACAAATGGCTGTCGAGGTAATACGGACAATGATATCATCCTTCTTTTTAATAGCTGGGTCCTCTACATTTTTAACTTGAATGTCTTTAATCCCTTGATATGTTACTGCCTTCATGTCAACATCTCCCTTTTACAAATTATCAAGCATCGATTCTGACACTATTCTCTCCTTCTCTACCCGACAGTATGCACAACAAACTTCCTTTATAGATTGTATACAGCCAAGTGGACAGAAAGCATAATCGTTTCTAGTTAGCATATATTTGGTAAAACAGCTTTTAGTTTAAGATAGGGCGGAGGAATTTACAGGTGAGTGCAATGATTCTTGGTGGATTTCTATTTTTTAGTGTGAGCATAGGAGGCGCTATTGCCTGGATTTTCTCTAAGCTATTTCAGCATACAACGCAAGGGCTATCTTTATTATGCGGGGGTTTTTTAGTCGGCTTACTGGTGCTAGATATCATCCCTTCTTCCTTTCAAATCTATCAGTCTTTCGGAGTCATTCTTGGTATTTTTATTGGTTACTTCATCTTTCAGTTATTAGATACCCTATTTCATGCTTCCCATGCACAAAATCCCTCAGTCTCTCTATTAACGCTAGCTATGATTATCCATACAATTCCCATTAGTCTCACCGTCGGCAATTTACTAGGAAACGCTGCATTAAGTATTTCGCTCACTGCGTCCATCATTCTCCATCATGTGCCAGAAGGTTTTGCTCTATCGACTGCACTCATTTCACAGGGTGAAAGGCTTTGGAGACTTTTTATTTATTTCTTTATCTTCTCTATTTTCTTTAGTCTTTTCATTTGGCTTGGACAATATTGGGCCTTAACCGAAAAGGCACAGGGCATTTTAATGGGGATTTCCATTGGATTGATTGCGACGGCCAGTATTTCTGAATTCATTTTGCATCAAATCCAAAAAGTCTCCTTCCGATCATTTTTTATGTATCTTTTCTTAGGCTATTTTCTCAGCTATATTTTCCATATTCTCGTTGAATAAAAAGGGGTGTCTCTATGGATATGAGACACCCCCTTTCCTATTAAGCTTCTTCACTCAATAGCAATAAAGTCATTGTTAAAATTTTTGAAACCTCTGCACGAGTTAGATTGCCTTTTGGATTAAATTTGCCATTCGTGCCATTTAATATTCCTAAATGCTGCAATAGACCAATAGCTTCTACTGTTTCTTTACGCATTTGGTTTTTATCTGTAAATGTGTTGTTTTTACTTACTTGAGATAGGTCAACTTCCATTGCTGTTAAGTACCTAGCAGTGATATAGGCCATTTCTTCGCGTGTAACAGGCTTTTTCGGCTGGAATTTGTCGCCGTCGAAAATATCTATTAAACCATATTCTTCAAGAATAGCTACTTCCTTTGCACCCCAGAAACCATTCAGATCCGTATAAGAAGCAGGACCCTCATAATCTTCATTCACATTTAAGCCAGAGGCACGGAAAATAATAGCTGCCAGTTCTCCACGAGTCACTTGACCATTTGGATTAAACGAAGTTGCCGTTGTGCCATTAATGATGTCTGTTTGATAGAGCAACTGGATATAGCTCTCAGCCCAATGCCCAATAGCATCCTTGAAATAACCACCTGGTTTTAACTCAACATCTGCACGACCAAAAACCATGATCATCCCATTTAAATCTTCCGCACTAACCGCTTCCCATTTACCAGCAGTATAGATTTCACTCTTGAAGCCATTTCCAGTTTGTGTGATTTTTATTTGGATGGCATTCCCGAATATTTTCTTAAATTCCTCATAGTTTTCCTTAAATTCTTTTTCTCCTTCAGGATAAAGATTTGTACCATCTTTGTAGGATTGAAGAATCGCCTCTAACGAAACCTTTACCGTAATACTATTTTTTGTTGTAACAATCGTTACCTCATTATTTTCAAAGCCTATTTTAGATAGCAGCAACATTTTATAAACATCTTGATAAGACATGGCTTGTAATTGATTAGTGGCTGCAACAGCTTGCTTTGGATGGATGATACTTGCCACATCCACAGCTTCCTGTGCATATGCCTGCCCGCCAAATCCTCCTGTAAAACATGCAATACTTAGTGCTCCAGCTAACATTATTTTTTTCACTGTTCTTCCCCCTTAGATTCATAAAATCAGTGTACTAAAACAACAGTTTGTAAATCTATAATAAAATGTAAATTATGCAAGAATTATATAAAAGACCTATTTTTCACATATTAGCATTTTACTACTTCAATTTTTCAATTCGGAAGGAGTCCAATAAAGAAATACGATAATTTTTTATTGCTATAAGAGAAATTCACTCAAATTATAATAAAACATGTCGCTTTACATGATACAAATGTAACCTAAATTTATGAGTAGGTATAAAGTAGAGGAATGCCCTTTATTTAGTAAATAAGTACTTGCATACGCAAAGCAGCTCTTAACAGTATTGATATGGTCAGATATTGACTTAACAATTACGTTATATTTCTCTATTAATGGGTACATACTTGAAAAGGAACATTATTAAAAATTTTATATCTATATAATATCAGGGGCTATCATTTGATTTTTATTTAAGGGTAGAAGTAGTATGGAATTGTAACAAAGGAATATCTACATATCCCAACTATTATATTAATGTAACAATTTCGAAGGAGGAATTTCGATGAATTATCAAAACATTACGGTTGCAGGTAGTGGTGTATTAGGAAGTCAAATTGCTTATCAGTCTGCGTTCAAAGGGTTCAATGTAACAGTTTACGACATTAACGATGAGGCTTTAAAAAATGCACAGGACCGAATCACAAAATTAAAACCATTGTATCAACAAGACTTAGGTGCAACTCAAGAAGAAGTGGATGCTGCCTATGCACGTCTTACCTTCAATAGTGACTTGGCTCAAGCCGTTGCCAATGCTGATCTTGTAATTGAAGCCATTCCTGAAGTTGTTAGCATCAAAACAGAATTTTACACAAATCTTAGTAAAGTAGCGCCAGCAAAAACAATCTTTGCTACGAACTCATCTACTTTATTACCAAGCCAATTTGCTGAAGCAACTGGCCGTCCTGAGAAATTTTTAGCGCTTCACTTTGCTAATACAATTTGGAAAAACAATACAGCTGAAATTATGAAGCACCCAGGTACAGATATGAAGGTATTTGATGAGGTTGTTGAATTTGCACGTGCAATCGGCATGGTACCACTGCCATTATATAAAGAACAACCTGGCTATATTTTAAACTCATTGCTCGTGCCATTTTTAGATGCAGCTGAATCTTTACTTGTAAAAGAAGTGGCTGATCCAGAAACAATTGATAAAACATGGATGATTGGTACAGGCGCTCCACTTGGACCATTTGCTATCCTAGATATCGTTGGCATTAACACTGCTTATAACATTGTGGAAGCGAAAGCGACTGCCACTGGTGATGAGAACATGAAAAAATTGGCAAACCTCTTAAAAACAGAGTATATCGAAAAAGGGAAACTAGGTCGTGCAACAGGTGAAGGCTTCTACACATATCCAAATCCAAGCTTTGCAAAACCAGATTTTCTAAAAGGCTAATGACTAAAAAGATGTACATAGTACCTAACTTTTACTATGTGCATCTTTTTTACTTTCCCCAATGTTCTCGCAACAGGTTAATCAGAACTTCAGATATGCTGAGTAAGTTATTCCATCACGCATGTAGAAATGAGCTCGTTTAACAACAGTTTATGTAATCTGGTGTCTACTCAAAATGCTCAGTTTTTACAAAAGAACT
Source organism: Lysinibacillus sp. (assembly GCF_032093475.1). Taxonomy (NCBI): domain Bacteria; kingdom Bacillati; phylum Bacillota; class Bacilli; order Caryophanales; family Bacillaceae; genus Lysinibacillus; species Lysinibacillus sp. The sequence goes on from NZ_DAMDAY010000087.1 coordinate 15,556, forward strand.
TGATCAGATTTCTGACTCGAACACCAGAATAGAAAACGCCTAGATTCACAAGAAAAAGTCCCAAAAACTAGGCGCGTCTTGAAATTTTACTGTCGCAAGCTTTTCTATAATTTTTAATTTAATTTCTTGTTCTAAGTCTTCCCTTTCATGATAGTCTGTATTGTGTAAACTATGTTTTATTTTAGGGATGAAATTCTCAATTATTGTTAGCGTCTCCTCGTTATGTTGTTTTTCTAAATTTGCCATAAATTATTCCTCCTTTTTTCCAAGTGAATGATTCAGTTTATTTAAAGCCTTTCTATGATGATTAGATATATTCTGGGGAGTTGTTTGTAATAGTTGTGCTATTTCTTTTATAGAAAGATCCTTTACATAAATCATCTCTAAAATTTGAAGCTGTTTCATCGTTAATTTTTGCAAAGATTTTAAAAGCTGTACATTTTCTATATTGTCTAATAATCCTCCACCAACAAAATGATCTAGACCCTTTTCATTGCTTGTATCTTCTATTAGCTCTTTTAGGGTCGTCCCCCCTTCCTCTGATAATCCCTTATCTAATATTAATAAAGACCGATTTTGCATCCTTCTTCTTTTTTTATCAAAATCTAAACTAAAGAAATAAATTAAATTACTTACATATTTGATCTTCCTCACATTTATATAGTGAGATTGAAAAGATTCATCAACGAGTTTCTTATTCAAATCAGTTGGATATAAGATCGCTTTTTGCACTAAATAAAGATTTTGGGGATCTGACAAAAAGCTTTTAACAATCGGATTGTTAACCTGTTCATTATTTCTATAGAAAAATTCCTCTATTTTTTGTTTATCATTCTTCATTTAATAATCCCTCCTATTATCCGCCTTCTTTCTATATAAAGTGAATGTTGTATCTATATTATAAACCAAAATAGGAACAAATGTTCTTAAAAAGAGCAAAAAAAATCACCCTTTATACAAAAAAGGTGATTTTATCCATATCTCTTAACTATCTAAAATGGCTTTTATTTTTCCAGGCTGATATCCGATAATTCTCTCTACTTTATTATCAATGACTACTAAAGTAAATGGGATAGCATGAATATTAAACTGCTTAAACTCCTTTAATGCGTGCTCTTCATTAATATCCTTATTGATATAAGTAATATTATTTTCTTCTAACCACTCCTTTAACCTAACGCAATATTGACAACCATTACTTGAATATACCGTTATATCATACTTCACCTTATAGACCTCCTTTTTTCTATAAAGAGGATTTAAACATAAGAAATGAAACCATGACAAAATAATATTTTTTACAGGAAGGTTGTTTTTATTACAGAAGAATCCTCTTTACATAGTACAGTTACAATTTTGGTGATATAGCCAAGCGGTAAGGCAAGGGTCTGCAAAACCTGGATCCTCGGTTCGAATCCGAGTATCACCTTATATTACTAATTTGGAGTAAGAGGGAGGGTGATTTACATTATGACACCAGAAAATGTTCCAATTTGGATTAGCCTAATAGGAAATTTTGGATTCCCTATTGCCATAACAGTCTACCTGTTCATTCGCTTTGAAAGGAAAATAGATAAATTAGAGGCTGTCATCATGGAGTTATCTGAAGTTATAAAATCTCTTAATTACAAGAAAGGAGGATAATCCACATGGAAATTGAAAAATTAATGGCCTGTTACTGTAAAGCAAGAGAAGTTCAATCATTTTATACAAATTGTTTAGCGGGTGATAGTCTGTCCCCAAAAGAACGCGATTTACTAATAAATCTTATTCAAAATGCCAGTATTTCTTCTAATTTATTGTGGGAATATTGTCAGATTCATGCTAATGAAACATGATCTATTAACAAAATAAATCCATCAAATAGTTTTGGGTTAAGAACTACTAATTTTATTTGTGATTTTATCCCCTTTAAGTAGACAATGTAAAAAAAACTACAGTACGCTGTAGATAACATTTTACTTAAAGGGGATTTTTATATGCCCAGAAAAAATCGTACGTATTCGAATGAATTTAAATTACAAGTTGTTTTAGGCGTCCATTCCATTATTCGAAAGAAGCGCCGTGTATGAAAATCGCATTTCTCATGTATTTGATAATGTCGTGGACCGTCAGTTTTCGGATCGTGTAGCGAACGAAGTATTTGTCACAGATATCACGTTTTTACCATAGAAAAATTGATAACTCTACTTATCTGCCATACAAGATTTATACAACAACGAAATCGTTGCTTGGAAAATCAGTAAACGAAATAATTTACAGCTTGTATTAGATACGTTGGATGAGTTAACGAGCAAAAGAAACTTGTATCGAAGTATCCTTCATTCGGATCAGAGATTCCAGTACACATCAACTAAATAACATTAGCATATTAAGCAACATGCATGATTGGTAGCCACTCCCGCAAAGGAAACTGCCATGATAATGCCTGCATTGAATCGTTTTTCTCACACTTCAAAAGCGAGTGTTTGTATCTCTCTTACATGCGGATTCAGATGAGGCAATTATACAAGCAGTTGAAGAATATATTTACTTTTATAACTACCAACGTTTCCAAAAACGACTCAAACCATCTGGCACCGATAGAATATCGACACCAGATGGCTGCTTAGTCTTTTTTAATGCTGTCTACTTGGCAGGGGTAAGTCCATTGATGAGTTTTAATTATTAATAAGTGATTTAAGCTTCTTTAAATCCAAACGTCCCTATTAAAAATGCTATTAGAAATATTATTAGCAAAATGGAATTGAGGATAATTAAAATACTGCGTATATTACCTTTGATAATTAAAAATAATTCTACTAACGCATCCCATACCACACCATTTTTTATACAGTAGAATAACAGGAAATCAACATTTATGGAGCAACTTTTATATTTTTATGTAATGGCGATAATAAGGTTTTTTCACAATCTTTAAGTATTGACTATTAAAATAATAAAAAAGGCAAAGTTGATTTTATCATCACCCTTGTCCACACCTCCTTTTTCTTTCTTATCCTTCTTAAAACTTTCTATTATTATCTCCATCCAATCTTAACTATGTACTAATATAATTTGTACTATTGCCTTGAAATACTGTTTTCTATCGGAAATTGAAGGGCATATAACTGTTCGAATAGTTCCCTATCATTAATATCATCCAAAATTTAGAAAGTCGTGAACTTGAATTATGGAAAATTATATTCATAGGTTTATTTTTTTTTGATTTAAAACACTTTATTTATTGAAAGAGTTGATATTACTCTTCAATAAACAATATAAAGGGAGTGTTGAAATGAAAGAAAATACTTGGCAATTTCAAAAGGTGGAAGTCGAAAAATCATCTATAAGTGATTTAAACTGGCTTTCTAAAGAACAGTTAAAACAGATTAAACATCTACTAAATCATTTGGATTTAGAAATAAATTTAGATGAAAAAATTATCGAACAAAACGCTGTAGAATTAACAATTGGATTTGATTCAAAAGAATTTAAAGCTATTATGCAAGAAGCACGGCTAGATGAGAAAACTAAAATTGAGATCCAAACAGCTGAAGGTCTGCCATTCTTTGCTAGAATTACTCATATTGAAAGAGATTCAAACGAAGATTCTTATATTCAGCATCTCGTTACTATCGAAGATGATGTGATTATTATTGACCAAAAAGATAAAACGACTTCAAAAACTGTAGAAGTAGTAGATCTTTTGAAAGAATTGAATACTACCGTTTCTAATACAGATGATATTTCTCCCCAGGCTTGGTATGACGGTGTACCATGTGTACAAAATGGATGTTGTACATTTAATGAACCCCTATGGGTAGGAGGTCCATATGTTCCTGTCATGTATAATTGGTGCGGTGCCAACTGTGGTAGTGGAACTCCAGTAAATTCTACAGATACTTGCTGCCGAACTCATGATAACTGTTATGGTAGTTTTACATCTTATCCTGACCGTTGTTCTTGTGATAAAAACTTAATTAATTGTATTAAAGGACATACAAATCCAGGTGCAAATCAAATCCGAATTGCATTTGGACTTAAGATGGCATATTATTGCTAAAAAATTTTATAAATTCAGTACGAAAAGGGGCTTCATTCATGGGAAATGATATTAAACCTACTTATATTCCATTTTGTTCAAAACATCCAAATTGTTGCTTCTCTAAGGGATGTCCTGCCGAATTTGGCTACGATGGAAAAACAGGCAAGGAATGGTTTATTCGATGTGCCGAAGACTGTAAATAAATAACATGTGTGGTATAATTGTAATAAAGTCAAACCTTAACATTAATAATGTTAAGGTTTGACTTTGTATAAGCTAAATTTAGGTAAATGAGTATTCAACTTTTATATACTTTACATACAAGGAGGCGGTGCTATTTGCAAAGAAAAATTTTTACGTATTTATCAATAATTTTCTTGTTTTTAACATTTCTTATTG
>NZ_DAMDAY010000088.1:0-15386 GCF_032093475.1 Lysinibacillus sp.
TTATTGGAACAATTGCCTTTACAAAATATATAGAAAGAGGTGTGATTGTTGAACGTAAATCAAATGATTGAGTGGGCAGCAGTCATCCTTATTCTTATAGGTTCAATTGTGAGTATGATTAGTGCATTTGGTATGATTCGCTTACCAGATGTCTATACACGATCACATGCTGCTACCAAAAGCTCCACGTTATCAGTATTAACATGCCTATTAGGTGCATTTATTTACTTTTGGGTGCATGATGGCTTTGTCAGTGTACGTTTAATTTTAGGTATTCTATTCGTCTTTGTGACAGCTCCCGTCGCAGGACATTTAATTTGTCGGGCCGCCTACCGTTCTCGCGTTCCATTAGCAGAAGGCTCTGGAGAGGATAAGCTAAAAGCTAAGCTATTTAAAGAAGAAAAATAAGCGCTGGACCTCCATATGGGGGTCTTTTTTATTAACTCGAAATTTTAATTTTTTACTTACCGAACGATGGATAATATTCGAGCTTTCGGAAAATAGTATAGTAAAGCCTTTATGAAAAATAAATAAATTTACTTATCTGAAAATTATGTATATAATATTTCACTAAATTTTTTTTAGTTTGTCTTGATTATTATTTCAAAAGAGTATATCTTAATTAGCAGATAGATTTTTTATTCTTTAACATGAATAAATATCCAATCGACTATTTTCGAGAAATGTATTCTCATACACAATAAATTATAAATAAAAGGAGAGTATAAATGATGAAGAACAAGTTATTCTTGTTAATGCTTGTACTTGTAATAGGTGTACTTGCAGCATGTGGCAGTAAAGATAATAATGCTAGCAATGCAGGATCAAATAATAATACAGAGGACAAGCAGGTATTAAAAGTTGGTACATCAGCTGACTATGCACCATTTGAATATGTGGACGCAGCGAAAGGCGAAGAAATTATTGGCTTTGATATTGATTTAATCAAGTTAGTTGGCGAAAAAATAGGCGTTGATATGCAAGTGCAAGATATGGACTTCAATAGTTTAGTACCAGCGCTACAGGCAGGAAAAATTGATGTCGTTATTTCTGGTATGACGCCGAACCCAGAACGTGAAAAAGTGGTTGATTTCTCTGATAAATACAATGAAACAGAGCAAGTAATCATTGTTAAAAAGGATAGCGGTATTAAAAAAGAGGCTGATTTGGCTGGTAAAAAAATTGGTGTCCAAACAGCATCTATTCAAGAAAATTTAGGTAATGAAATCGCGAAAAAAGTAGATGTATCAGTAGAAGGACGTACACGTATTCCTGAGATTATTCAAGATATGATGTCTAAACGCTTAGACGCAGGTATTTTAGAGGGTGGCGTTGCGAAAGGTTATTTAAAAACAAATGATCAATTAGAAGCCTTTCCTGTAGAAGAACAACCAGAAGATTTCAAAGCGATCGCGGTTCCAAAAGGAAGCGATTTAAAAGATAAAATTAATAAAGCATTAAAAGAACTAGCTGATGAAGGCAAAATTCAAGAGCTAGAAGAAAAATGGTTAGAAAAAGTTGAATAATTAAAGCATGCGATAGCTCCTATTTGGGCTATCGCTTGTGCTTTTCTTTTTATCAATTCCGCCTCGGCATAACCTCGTCTAGATTTATTTATGAAGTTTCTGTACGTGAGATTGTGCATTCGGTGCAAAAAATAAAAGCTGTATTAAGTTGAAAAAGAAAGGAGGGAGCGCTGTGAATTTAGATTTTACGGCGATTGTTCCCTCTATTCCTTATATTTTAAAAGGGATAGGTGTTACACTTCAAATTGCAATAGGTGCATCCATCATCGGTTTTATTGTAGGTATACTTTTAGCATTATGTAAAATTGGAAAGGTCAATGTTTTACGTTGGTTTGCAGATTTCTATACGTCGATTTTCCGTGGTACACCACTTGTATTACAATTATTAATTATTTATTATGCAGTACCACAATTATTAGATATTCAAATTGAACCTATACCAACAGCCATTATTGCGTTTGGTCTAAACTCGGGTGCTTATATTTCGGAAATTATCCGTGCCGGTATTAATGCAGTGGATAAAGGGCAAATGGAAGCAGCACAAGCTCTTGGTATTCCATATGCAAAAATGATGAAGGATATTATTATTCCACAAGCAGTAAAAAATATTTTACCATCTTTAGTGAATGAATTTATTACATTAAATAAAGAAACAGCTGTTGTAACAGTTATTAGTGCATTAGATATTATGCGTCGCGCCTATATTGTAGGGGGTTCAACATATCGTTATCTTGAGCCATTACTTTTTGCAGGGGTCATCTATTATCTCATGACGCTTGTTTTAACGTTCCTTGGTAAACGAATTGAGAAAGGAATGAGAAAAAGTGATTAAAATTGAGGATTTACACAAATCGTATGGACAGAATGAAGTATTAAAAGGTATTTCAACTGTAATTAAGGAAAAAGAAGTAATTGCGATTATTGGACCTTCTGGATCAGGTAAATCGACCTTTCTTCGCTGCTTAAACTTGTTGGAAACTCCTACAAGTGGAAAGGTAATGATTGCAGGTGATGTCCTTACAGATAAAGGGACTAATATTATGAAAATACGGGAAGAAGTAGGGATGGTATTTCAGCATTTTCATCTTTTCCCTCATAAAACAGTGCTCGAAAATTTAACGTATGCTCCAATCAATGTTAAAGGAATGGACAAGGCTGCTGCAGTGAAAATGGCTGAGGAGTTACTAAAAAAAGTTGGTCTTTTTGAGAAGCGTCACGAATATCCAAATCGCTTATCTGGGGGACAAAAGCAACGTGTTGCTATTGCACGTGCACTAGCGATGGACCCTAAAGTCATATTATTTGATGAGCCTACATCAGCGCTTGACCCAGAAATGGTTAAAGAGGTATTGGATGTTATGAAAAGTCTTGCAGATACTGGTATGACCATGCTCATTGTGACGCATGAAATGGGCTTTGCTCGTGAGGTTGCTGATCGTATTCTCTTCCTTGATGGCGGCAAGCTTATTGAGGACGCATCACCCGAACAGTTTTTCACAGCCCCATCAACACAGCGTGCGAAGGATTTCTTAGAGAAGGTTTTATAAATAACGAAACGCATTTAGCTCTCCTACCTAATCGAGTGCTAAATGTGTTTTTTTATTAAAAGGAATAGGGAAAATTTCAGTTCCTACAAATAGGAAAGGATTTATAGAGACTATATTTTAAAAAACTATGCTTATAATCTAGTGAATTAGTATTGAAGATCTTCTCTCACTTTCGGTAGGATAGCTTATCCCAATCATTCTTTGTAATTTCGGTGCATATACTTACAATCACTCTGTTTTTTGCTTATAATAGAGAAGTCAGAGTTTTTTTCTGAAAAAAGTAGCCACAAAGTGAGCGATTGCGATTGAAAAAATTATTATATGGTATTTTCTTTGTCGTTTTTATAGTCATTTTTTTGTACGTAAACAATCACTGGCTCGTTGTAAGTAAGCATGTGTTCGAATCGGAAAAAGTGCCTGCTAGCTTTGATGGGCTACGCATAGTACAAGTATCAGATTTACACGATGCCCTCTTTGGCGACAACCAAAAAAAATTGATTGCTAAGGTTAAGGCTACGAATCCTGACTATATTTTTATTACGGGTGATGTTATTGATAGCAATCGCTATGATTTAGAACAAAGCCTTCAGGCAGTGAAAGGACTAGTTGCAATAACGGATGTTTATTATGTACTGGGAAATCATGAAGTAGCGACGAATAAGGTGAATGAAATTTATGAGGCGCTGTCATCGTTAGGGGTACATATAATGGCCAATGAATCGACTGTTTTAGAGCGCGACGGGGAGCGTTTGGCGATTGTTGGAATTGAGGATCCGTTAATGGGTAGACCAACAGAAGACATGCTGGACATTGCAACAGCTTATTTACCAGATGACATGTTTAAGCTGTTACTAGCGCATCGACCAGAAGTATTTCATACGTATGTAAATTATCACATAGATTTAGTCTTTTCGGGACATGCGCATGGTGGGCAAGTTCGTATTCCTGGGCTTGGTGGTCTAGTTGCACCAGGTCAGGGGCTGTTTCCAAAATATACGGCTGGTGTCTACGAAGCTGCATCCACTAAGATGGTAGTTAGCCGTGGATTAGGCAATAGCTCTGTACCCTATCGCATTTTGAATCTTCCAGAAATTATTGTGATGGATTTAAAGAAAAAATAAGCACTGCGTTCAATTTACGCAGTGCTTTCAATTTGTTTACGTTCTATACGTTTGACAAGGTATATGCTTATTTCATACAAAATAATCATCGGTATTAACACAAGGAGCTGACTAATGAAATCAGGTGGCGTGATAACAGCAGAACCTACGCCCATTGCGATGTAAGACCAACCTCTTATTTTTTTCATGGATTCAGCAGTTAGTACACCAATGGCTGATAAGAAAAGGGCGACAATCGGTAACTCAAATAATAAGCCAAGTGGTACTGTGGTCATGATTAAAAAATGCATATATTCACTCGCTGATACCATGACATCGAAATTAGTTGCTCCTATGCTCACTAAAAACGAGTAACTTAGCGGGTTTACAACAAAGTAACCGAAAGCTATTCCTAATAAGAAAAGGACTAGCATAATTGGTGCATAGAGACCTAGAAAGCGGCTTTCCTCTTCCTTTAACCCTGGTTTTATAAAACTCCACAAAAAATGAACGAGAAAAGGCATAGAAAGACCAAATGCTAAAGTAGTTGAAATAGTCATATAAAATTTAACGACCTCAAGGGGTCCTAATATAATGAGAGAATGGCCTCGAGTTACAAAGGGAAACCAAATATTGATAGTAGAGAAAACCACAATAAAAAATAAAATAAAAACAGTTAAACCTTTTATAATTTGCTTACGTAGCTCAGAAAGATGTTCAAATAGGGAATTAACAGGTATAAGTGGTTCATCTGCTACATGCTCCTGCTCCTCAACTACTACCGTTGGCATTTCAACTAAAGCCTCCACTGGTGGGGGAGGCTCAGTTTTTGGTTTATCGAGAGGGCTTAAATATTTTCTTTTTCCATCTTCATATGGATCCATAGGAAACCCTCCTACGAAGCATCAGATTTTTTTTCGACCTTTTTCACTGAATCATCATCATCGTCTATAAGCCCCTTAGTGGACTTTTTAAATTCTGCAAACGTTTTACCAACTGCTCCACCAATTTCGGGCAATTTTTTTGGACCAAATACAATTAACACAATGACCAAAATAATGATTAATCCAGGTACTCCAATTGCTCCAAGACCTCCCATAAGTCTTGCCTCCTTTAAATTAAGGTATTTACACTAAAGAACCGCCAGATTGACTATATTTTATAACCCCTTCCGCACAGCGGTATGCAAGTGCTCCTAATGTGCCTGTTGGATTGTACCCACTATTATGTGCAAAGTTACCAGCACTCACTGCGAAAAGATTATCAACATCCCAGTGTTGTAGATAATTATTCACGACGCCTTGTTCTGGAGTTAAACTCATCACTGTTCCACCCGTGTTATGCGTTGTTTGGTAAGGTACGATATTGTAATCCTTAATTTCAGCATTTGGAACAATCGTTTTAGCGCCCATTTCTTTCATAATGTCAGCTGCACGTGCAGAAATATATTTATGAAGCGCACGATCCTGATCTGTAAAGTTGTATGTCAATTGTACTAACGGTAAGCCATAAGCATCCTTGTAGGTTGGATCCAGAGATAGATAATTTTCTTTATGTGGCATAGATGCTCCCTGTGCACCAATCCCGAAGGAGCGTGTATAGTAATAAATAGATTGCTTTTTAAATTCTGGTCCCCAAGTAGGTGTATCTGGTGGTGTCGGATTTGAGCCAATTGGACGGGCACCTGTCTGAGTAAGGGCAAGATTTCCTCCATGAATAAAATCTAAATCACTATGATCAAAATTATCCCCATTGTAGTCATCTAGACACACACCTAAAGAACCTGCTCCCATAAACGTATTGTATTGTTCATCAAAGAATCCAGCAGCACCAGGTAAAATTTGATAGCAATAGTTTCTACCAAGTGTACCTTTGCCAGTAGTAGGATCGTATCTTTCTCCAATGTTAGAGACCATTAATAGCTTGGCATTATTAAAGACATAACTAGTTAAGACAACAGCATTAGCGGGCTGAATGAATTCTTCTCCAGACACGGTATCTATATATCTTACACCAGTAGCCTTATTGCCTTGCTTTAAGATTTCGACAACATTCGAGTTGTAGCGTAAATCAAAATTACCTGTCTTTAAAGCGGTAGGAACAACCGTAACTTCTGCAGAAGATTTGGCACCATATTCGCAACCAAAGCGTTCGCAAAAACCACAATATTGACAAGCATTGATTGTTTCACCATCAGGATTTTTATAAACCTCTGATAAGTTGGCGGATGGCACCATATAAGGTGTTAGCTTTAAGTTTTTTGCAGCTTTTTCAAATTGCGTAAGCATAGGTGTTTTTTTCATAGGACCTGTTGGATAAGGATTTGAACGTTTACCACTAAATGTGTTTTTGTCATCCCCTGAAATACCAGCGGTTTTTTCAAACTTATCCATATAAGGTTCAAGCTGATCATATGTTAAACCCCAATCTTGAATGAGGTAATCCGGACCGAGTTTGTTTGGCCCATAACGTTTATCTGTTAGCGTTTTGATTTGAAAATCATAGGGTAAGAAACGGAAAGTCATTCCATTCCAATGGGTACTTGATCCACCTAGGCCTTCTCCAAGTAAAAAGGAGCCTAGCTGGCGCATTGGCAAAGCCTTCATATTACGATCATTACGGAAGCTTACCGTCTCTTTGGATAAATTTTGCATTAAATCATATCGTATGGCATAGCGGTATTCATCATGAACATTTAAATAATCTTCGGTACCACGCTTTTGTCCGCGCTCTAAACCGACCACCTTTAGGCCAGCTTTGGCACATTCAGCAGCAACGATACCACCTGTCCAACCTACACCAACTGTTACAACGTCTACACTCGGCAATGTTTTAGCCATATTCTAACCCCCTTAATGGTTGCCTAATGGATTAGGCTCAATTTTTTGGAACTTTGTATCTTCTATTTGTGTAATATAAGCCATTTGGTGGCCAGGGAAGCCCTTCATACGCCAGCCATCCATATTACGATTTCCTCCATACATTGGATCGGAATAGGCACCCTCTAAAGTAGCCGCGCGTAAGAGTGTAAAGAAGAATGCAGATGTAACTCCGACCATTTCTATGTCACCCTTTTGAAAGGCTGTTAAAATTTCATCCATTTGTTTTCCATCTAAATCATTAAAGCTTTTTTTATATCGCTTTTGAGCTTCATCCTCCATCGTTTGAATGCCCTGTCTAAAAATCTCTGCTCTTGTTAGGCGACTTTGATAACCTTGTGTAGGGGCACCTACGTCAAATGGCCCTTGCATATACTCTTTAGAGTTACTTCCATAATTACCTGCAAGTTGATGATCGATAAAATAGGGAACATCCAAGCCTATAGCACCTGGCCCTAAATCATCTTCTGGGAAGATGCGTTCTGTAGCATTTGATAAGATACTAAAATCTCTTTCATTTCTAAAAAACATCTTAGCCTTTGGTGAACCAGTAGCCTCATTTGTTGTTCCATGCCCACCATGCTCCAGAGTAGAAGTTCCTTTACCATGGATGTTGTAACCTACTAGCCCTCCTATTAATCCACCACCGACTAATGTACCAGCAGCAATACCTGTTGTTTTCAAAAAGTCTCGACGCGAAACATTGTTTTTGTCTGAACTCATGGAAATCCTCCCCTCAAAATGTTTTAAACTGATTCTATCTTTAATAATCAGCAAAAAATGTGGATTATAATCAATTTTTGTTGGAAAAAGTTTTAATTTCATCCAACAGTGCAATATATTCTGTCTTTCTAAAGCGAGTTTTGTCCTATAAGTTGAAAATTTGTAGAAAATGGTTAGCACTATATCAATAGTATAAATGGTATTATTATACATTTATTAATCAAAATGGAAAACTTTTGTTGACTTCTACTTTTGGTGACTTTACTCTGTAGTTATAAATAAGCGAAATAGTATAGCTAAAAGTGGAAGTAGTGTGATAAAAGGAATGTGGATAAAAGGTATTGGTGGTAAATTAGTCGTTGCGATCATAGCGCTTGTGTTTGTAACATGTGGTACGCTTGGTCTATCCACCTGGATAAATAGTACGAAGGCAATGAATGAACAAGTGGAATCCAATTTGGTATCCAGAGCAGAGGATGTTTCAAAATACATAGAAGAACACTTCCAGCTAACATTGGTAGAAGTTGAGGCAATTGCTGAGCAAGAGGCAGTTCGTAGTATGGACTTTGCAAAACAAAAACAATATTTGTCAAAGCGTCTTGCTAATAATGAAAATTATTTAGGATTTGGCATTATTAAAGCAGATGGGGTTGCCCATTATTTAGATGATACAACCGCAGAATTAGGTGATCGTGATTATGTAAAAGAAGGCTTTACAGGTAAGTCAGTTATGTCTGACATAACAATTAGCCGTGTAACGGGTGAACCAGTCATTTTAATCGTTTCACCAATTAATACTGTCACAGGCGAGCAAGCTTTATTATTAGCTCGTATTGATGGCTATTATTTATCCAATATTGTAGAGGGCATTAAAGTTGGAGACAATGGATATGCATTTATGCTCGATGCCAAAGGGACTATCATTGGTCATAATAATCATACCTATGTGAAGGAGCAGAACAATCCCATCGAAGAAGCCGAGGAAACGGGTGTCATGACAGGCAGAGCATTAGCTGCAAAAGAAATGATTGCTAATAAAAGCGGCTACTTTTCGTTTAAAACAGAAGATACAGGAACAAGCTTAATGGGCTTCCATACGCTTAATAACGGTTGGAAAATGGGAGTTATTGCTTTAGAAAACGAGATGTTTACAGGACTATCTAAGCTAAAGACGAACTTTATTGTCACAACCATTATTGTTTCGATACTGGGCCTTTTCATTTCTTTTGCTATTTCGCGTTCTGTCAGTAGACCACTCCGTCACGTGCTGCGTATAAGTGAAGGCTTATCAGAAGGTGACTTTACACAAGAGATTCCTGAGAAATATTTGAAACGAATTGATGAAATGGGGACAATGTCACGTGCATTAAATCGCATGACTGATAATATGCGAGAAATGATAGCGAAAGTGAGCCATGAAGCGACCGCAGTGAACGATGCCTCATGTGATTTAATGGGAGATGTAATTGCAGTCACAAAACATTCTGAGCAAATAGCTGGTGCAATTAGTGAAGTAGACAGAGGGGCACAGAGTCAAACCTCTATGGCAGAAGAAAGTGCCTCAGCTATGGAACAAATGGCGCTTGGCATACAAAATGTTGCGGAAGTTGCTTCAACAATTGCTTCTAATACAGAATTTATTTCCCAGAAAATTAGTGAAAGTAACGATGCAGTGCAGCAATCTATTTGTCGTATGAGTGAGATTCAGCAAGGTACGACAGCTGAGCTAACCATTATTCACAAACTAGAAAAGGAGTCAGAGGAAATTAGCTTAATTTCTAAAATGATTACCGATATTTCTGATCAAACCAATTTATTGGCACTAAATGCTTCTATTGAGGCTGCTCGTGCAGGAGAGGCTGGTAAAGGTTTTGCTGTTGTTGCCGATGAAGTTCGTAAGCTATCAGAGCAAACAGCAGAATCTGCTACTAAAATTAATGTGTTAATTCAACGAGTTCAATCCTACACATTAGAAGTAGTAAAGGCTGCAGAATCTGGTGAACATAACGTGGAACGTGGATTAGCTTCAATCGAGGCAGTAGGAAATCGCTTCGAGGAAATGATACGAGCAGTTGGAGAAATAGCAGGCCAAATTGAAGAAATGAATGCTTCAGCTGAACAAATGTCTGCAAATACTGAAGAAGTTTCAGCCTCTATGGAAGAAATGGCAGCTACAGCACATGCGGCTAGTGACTATGTGCATGAGGTAACAGCTTCCACAACGGAACAGATAAAAACAGTCACAACGATGAATAATCAAACCGAGAAGTTATCAGAAATGGCAAAACGTTTATATGGAGCCATTCAAAAATTTAAATATTAAAGAAGTAGGAGCTGTCGCTGGTGACAGCTCCACTTTTTAATAGTGGGATTCAGCGTTTTGCAATACTTCTAGTAGCTCTTCTTTAGAAATTGTACATTCTCCACCGCCTTGTACCATTTGGTCACTTCCGCCACCCTTACCATTAATAAGTGGTAGTACTTTTTCGGCAATGACTTTCATGCTTTTTGCAACATTTTTCCCTTTTGCTGCTACGAACTGCAATTTGCCTTCATTTTCTGAAGCAAGAAGGGCCGTAACATCTGGATTATCGATGACAATAATACGAGCTATTTTTTGCAATTCCTGCATTGTTCGTTGGTTAAAGGCTGCTGCAACTACATCCTCGTTCCCAGCAACAAGTGCTTTTACTTCGTACGCTAGTAATTCCTCTTTTGCGGCAGCAAGTGCTTTTTCAGTATTTTTTTGAGAGACTAGAATTTTAGAAAGTGCTGTAGCAGCTTCGACCTCTGGTACACTTAATTGACGAGCTACATCAGCTAAAACCTCTTTACGCATAGCAAGCTCGGATAAGACACGTTGCCCACAAACAAAAGAGACGCGTACATTGCCCTTCATTTTCTCGGTGCCAAGAATTTTAATGGCAGTAACTTGCCCAGTAGATACAGGATGTGTTCCACCACAGCCGTTATAGTCAAAATCAGGGATGATTACAAGCCGAATATCTCCTGTCACAGCGACTTCTTTGCGAAGATTATAGTTGGCAAGCTCATTTTCTGTAATCCAAGTCGTTTGAATTGGACGGTTTTCTAAAATGATATCATTTGCTCTTGCTTCCGCTGCTGCTAACTGTTGTTCTGTTAGTGTATCGGTAGCAATATCTATCGTGACATGCTCACTTCCTAGGTGAAAACTTACAGTCTGTGCATTGAAAAGTTCAACAAATGCAGCTGTTAAAATATGTTGACCAGCATGCTGCTGCATATGATCAAATCGTCTAGCCCAATTTAATTTGCCATGGACGACACCGTCTAAAGTCGACGGGTCACCTTGAATATAATGACGAATCTCATCGTTAATTTTCTCGACATCTAAGACCTCAATAGCATCCAATGTACCTGTGTCATGAGGTTGTCCACCACCTGTTGGATAGAATGCAGTATTAGATAGCACAACATAATGACGACCAACTTCATCAGTCCCCTTACTGACAATCGTAGCTTCAAACTCACGTAACATAACGTCTTGGTAATATAATAGCTCTTTCAAAAAAAAAGCCTCCTTTATGTAGATATTTTAGTCTCTAAATTATTTCCATTTTATTGTGGCATAATTACTTACAGGTGTATACGGCTTTTCTAGTTGACCCATGCTGAAATTGATTTAATATAGAAAGGAACAGCTAAAGATAAAGGAGCTAGCATAATGGAAATTACACAATTCTCAATGGAAGAAATTTTAGACCCAACAAATATTATTGAAGGTAAGCGTTACGAATTTATTTTAGATGTAGAAATCGATGAGGATGATGAGCTATATCACGAAGCGGGTATAGAAATTCGTGTACTGATTGGTGAGAAGGGCGAGGAGCCATTTATTTTAAACTATTTCATCATGGAAAAAGCAGAGGGTGAATATTTAGATTTCGCATTAGAGGATGAAGAGCTAGAGGAAATTTTAACATTCTGTAAGGAAGAAATGGCAAAAGCATAAAAATATTGCAGGGACAGGTAGAGAGTAATATTCTTTACCTGTTTTTTTCTGGAGTTAAGGATTATGTAAGCTTGCTGAAATATATATGTTGTATTAGATGTCTAAACTTAGTTTTAGCGTTCAGGAAATCGGGCAACTTAAATAGCGAGGTGCTTATATGTCAACTTACACAGAATCCATTTTCATAGCATTTTTTATTACTATTATTTTATCATTTGTACTTTTCATTCCATGGCTAATTTATACGTATCGCAAATATGGTTACTTATCGATGTCTAAAACTATTATTATGTTGTCATTTATCTTTTACTTTTTATCCGCACTATGTTTAGTATTACTACCATTTCCATCTACAAGAGATACATGCTCACTGCAGCCTGCAGATACCATTCATTCCAATTTACGATTATTCCAATTTGTTGAAGATATTTTAAAGGACAGTGGAGTTGTCGTGACAAATCCGTCTACATGGCTTGCAATCACAAAACAGCAGGCATTTTATCAAGCTTTCTTTAATTTTTTATTACTGATGCCATTTGGCGTATACTTACGATATTTTCTTAAAGAAAGAAGGTACTGGAAACGTGCATTTATCATTAGCTTTTTGCTAACATTGTTTTATGAGATCACTCAAAGAACAGGTATTTATGGCATTTTTAATTGTGCCTACCGTCTCTTTGATGTTGATGATTTATTACTAAACAGTGTAGGCGCGTTACTGGGGTTCTTTTTAGCACCAATTGTATGGGCATTATTCCCTTCTCATGAAGAAGTTGAGGCTAAAGCGGCTGAAATGGAAAAAAGAGATATTGTTAAACCTATTTCTATTTTGCTGGCACTCGTTATTGATTTATGCATTGCACAAATGATTTGGCTCATGATTGGTGCTCTGACAGGATATAATGGAACTTTTGAGTTTTTAGTAAAAATAACGCTGTACATGTTACTTTTTGGTGTGATGCCAAGCATGCTAGATGGTGCAACACTCGGTATGAAGGTAATGCGTTTTACAATGGTTAATAAGAATGGAAAAAGTATTGTAAGGCAATCGTGGCGTCGCTGTGTTGCCATTATTGCTTCGGCTTGTCTATTTGAGGCCATTACAACGATTGGTGGTATTCAATTAAATATCGATTCACCATTTTATGTTCTGCAAATTATCATTTCTCTCTTTGCAGCAACAGCAGGTTTTATACTAACAATGATTATAGCCATCCATGTACTACGCGTCATTGTAAGTGGTGGAAAACGACGTTTATATATCGATCAATACGCAGATTTAATGGCAACAAGGAAAAAATAAGGGGGCTTGTAGAATGAAATACGTCATCATCGGGGGAGATGCTGCAGGTATGTCTGCAGCAATGGAAATCTATCGTAATGTACCGGGGGCAGAAATTACCACTTTAGAGCGTGGCTTTATTTATTCGTATGGGCAATGTGGTTTGCCCTATGTTGTAGATGGTCGTATTTCTTCAACTAATCGTTTAATTGCAAGAGATGTCGAGACTTTCCGTGATAAGTATGGCATTGATGCAAGAGTGGGCTATGAGGTAGAAAATGTAGATGTAGAGAAGAAAATTATTACAGGTACACAAGCAAGTGGTGAAGCATTTGAAATTCCTTATGATAAGCTTCTGATTGCAACAGGGGCAAGTCCAGTTATGCCAGTGAAAAAGGGGTCTGATTTAGAGGGTATCCACACAGTAAAAACGATTCCACAATTAGAAGACTTAATGGCTGATTTAACGCCTGCTATTCAACAGGTAACTATTATCGGTGGTGGCTATATTGGGTTAGAAATGGCAGAAACACTACATGCCTGCGGTAAAAAGGTAAAACTAGTTCAACGTGGAAGCCATGTAGCACGCACTTTAGATGAAGAGCTTGCCCAACATGTTCATGAAGAAGCAAAAAAGAATGGTGTGGAGCTATTATTAAATATAAGTGTGGAAGCATTCGAAGGGAATAAACGTGTTGAACGTGTCATTACAGATAACGGCGTTTTAGAGACAGATTTAGTTATTGTCGCTTCAGGCATTAAACCAAATACACAATTTTTACAGGGTACTGGGATAGCACTAGCCAAAAATGGAGCAATTATTGTAAATCGTCATTTAGAAACCTCTATAGAAAATATTTATGCTGCAGGAGATTGTGCAACCCATTTTAATATTGTCAAAGAGCGTTTAGACTATGTACCATTAGGAACAACTGCTAATAAGCAAGGGCGTTTAGCTGGACTTAATATGTCAGGCAAATGTGCGCCATTTAGAGGAATTGTAGGAACTTCGATCTTAAAGTTTTTCAATTTAACAATTGCTACAACAGGTATTAATGAGCGCACGGCTAAAGAGCTTGGCTTCGACTACGAGGCATATAAATTATCTGCTCGACATATCGCAGGCTATTATCCAGGTGCGCAGCGCATGTATATAAAAGTTATTGTGCGAAAACGAGATCAGCTGCTATTGGGAGCGCAAATAGTAGGGCCAGCAGGAATTGATAAGCGTATCGATGTTTTTGCTACAGCATTGTATAGTAAAATGACATTACCAGATTTGCTTGATTTAGACTTAGCCTATGCACCGCCTTTCAACGGTGTATGGGATCCTTTACAGCAGGTGGCAAGAATGAATGGACGTTTATAATGGGAGGTAGAAAGATGGACATTTATGATATTAACGTAACTTTAGAGGATGGTACTATCTATAGCCTAGAACGTTATAAAGGAAAGCCTATGCTTATTGTCAACACAGCTTCTAAATGTGGCTTTACACCGCAATTTGAAGAATTAGAAGGTCTCTATGAGAAATATCAGGAGCAAGGTCTTGTAGTCCTTGGTTTCCCATCGAACCAATTTAAACAAGAGCTAGCGACTGCTGAGGAGGCGGCTTCTCAATGTCGACTGACGTATGGTGTGACGTTCCCGATGCACGAGATTGTCAAGGTGAACGGTAAAGAAGCCCATCCTATATTCGATTATCTGACTTCCCATTCCAAAGGATTTTTAGGTAGTAATGTTAAATGGAACTTTACAAAATTCCTCGTAAATCGTCATGGTGAGGTTGTTGGACGCTACGCACCGGCAGATAAGCCAGGTAGCTTTGAGGATGATATTCAAAAGGTTTTACAGCAATAGATGAACAGGGTTCATGCACAGTTTGTGTATGAATCCTTTTTTTATTTTGATTGAGGAAAAGGGGACCTTCGTGGATGTGTGGATAGAATTCTAGATAATTTACATTGGTAGTAATTTATAAAGCTAATGATTTAAGGTTGTTGTAAGCTTGTGACAAATTTCTTGTAAGTTTGGGGTCGTATACTAAAGTCAGAAAGAAGAGGTGAGCGTATATGACGCCATTATTAAAGGTACAAAACGTTGGAAAAACTTACGGCAAAGGCGCAAATACTTTTACAGCGCTATCGAATATATCATTTGAAGTAGAAAAAGGAGAGTTTGTTGGAGTAATGGGTCCTTCAGGGGCTGGGAAATCTACGCTTTTGAATGTATTAGCAACGATTGATACGCCAACAAATGGTGAAATTATTATTGGGGATACCAATTTAGCACGTATGAAGGACGCTGAATTAGCAGATTTTCGTCGTGATAACTT
>NZ_DAMDAY010000088.1:15396-19765 GCF_032093475.1 Lysinibacillus sp.
ATAACTTAGGATTTATCTTCCAAGATTATAACTTACTTGATTCTTTAACAGTACGAGAAAACATAGTTTTACCACTGGCTATTGCAAAGATGCCAACAAAGGCCATTAGCGCAAGGGTTGACCGTATTGCAGGTTTGTTTGGAATTAGTGATTTGCTTGATAAATATCCTTATCAAATATCGGGTGGACAAAAACAGCGTACAGCCTCATCGCGTGCATTAGTGACAGAGCCAAAAATAATTTTTGCTGATGAGCCTACAGGAGCACTTGATTCAAAATCTGCTACTGATTTACTTGAAAGTTTAAGTGATTTAAATCAATCTCAAGCCGCAACGATTATGATGGTTACCCATGATGCATTCGCAGCTAGCTTCTGTCAACGCATACTCTTTATTCAGGATGGGCAGCTTTCTAAGGAAATTCATCGTGGGACTCTAACAAGGAAGCAATTTTTCCAAGAGATCTTGCAGGTGCTATCTAGCATCGGGGGTGGAGTAAATGACGTTATTTAGTTTAGCGCGTAAAAACATTCAGCGCAATTTATCGAATTACTTTTTATATATTGCCTCGATGGTATTTAGTATTGTTATTTACTTTACATTTGTGACGCTGAAATATAATGATGATCTTTCAGCGTTAAAACAATCGTCACAACAGATTAAAGGATTGATGAGTGCGTCATCAGTAGTACTGCTGTTCTTTATAGTTATTTTTATGGCATATTCCAATTCATTTTTTATGAAGAAGCGGAAAAAGGAAGTTGCCCTCTACTCGTTACTAGGTGTTCGGAAGCAAAAAATTGGCTTAATGCTCTTTTTTGAGAATTTAGTTATAGGGCTTGTTTCTTTAGTACTTGGTATTGTTCTTGGATTCTTTATGTCACAAGGGCTATTAATGATTTTAGTGCGCTTAATGGGCTATGAAGTGGTAGGTAGCCTGACATTTTCGATGGAAGCACTAATTAATACGACATGCATTTTTACACTACTGTTTTTATTCACATCTTTACAAGGTTATCGTGTTATTTATCAATTTAAGTTAATTGATTTATTTCATGCTGAAAAACAGGGAGAGCAAATCCCGCGTGCATCATTAGTAGCTGCCTTACTGGGCACAGCGCTCATTGCATTTGGCTATTATACAGCTGCTTCTGATTTGTTTACAAGTAAAATTTGGCGATTCTTTACTATTTTAGGTACGCCATTAATGGTCATCGGTGTTACGATTGCCGGGACATATCTTCTATTCCATAGTGTGAGTGTCTTTGTGCTAACCGCTTTAAAAAAAGCAACATCATGGTCATGGAAAGGGTTAAATTTAATCGGTGTTTCCCAACTATTGTATCGTATCCGAGCAAACGCAAAGTCGTTGTCGATTATTGCTATTTTAAGCGCAACAACCATTACAGCTGGTGGTGGGGTCTTCGGTATGTATTACAATGCAGAAGCAAGTGTACGCCAGATGCTTCCGAATACGTTTATGTGGAAGGGCGATGCAGTTGAATTACCGCAGCAAGAGATTTTGTATAATGAATCGCTGTCAGTGAAAAATCTACGTGTGGATAATGAATTCTCATTTTTCGAATATACATTACTTAAGGAATCTGATTATAATCGTTTAGCTAAATTACAAGGTAAGAATCAAGAACTGCACGTTGCAGATGGTTCTACTGTGTTACTTGATGCAGCCTATGATGAGCGATTTTCACATGATTTTACTAACGAGGACTTTAAACTTGAAAACGGAGATTCCTTCCATGTAGATAAAATGTACACAGAAAGTGTTTTAAACTTTACATCTGCAGGCACAGTACTAGTTGTGAATGATCAGGAATTTACTGCTACAAATGCTGAAGAGGTGACGATTCAGGTTATTGGATTAGACAATGATTTAAAACAACAGACCATATCCAAAGACATTTACAAGCAGTTATCCTCTGAACAGCAAGAATCTTTCTCTAGCGTTCCACAAAGTTATGAGGACAGTATAGCGACAGTAGGTGCACTATTGTTTGTAGGAAGCTTTCTAGGCTTAGTGTTCCTAGCGGCAACAGGTAGTATTATTTATTTCAAAATTTTAACGGAAGCTGAAGAAGATCAGGCGAAATATGCCATTTTAAATAAAATCGGTGTGAATAGTAAGCAAATCTTAAAGACAGTAGCAGGTCAAGTAGCTGTAATCTTTAGTGCACCACTGATTGTCGGTATTGTGCATAGTTCGTTTGCATTACTTGCATTTTCACAATTATTTGGTATGAACATTACAAAGCCAGTAATACTGTGGATGATTGCATACTCAGCTATTTACTTTATTTATTATATTTTTACCGTACGTTCGTTCTATAAAATTGTAAGACAGGGGAATTAATATGAAAAAAGTATTTCTCGCAATAGGTGCTTTGTTTATCTTATTCGTAGCAGGGTTAGTCGTATTAATGACTGTAGACTTTAACCGTTTAAATAAAGACACGTACTATGTGCATATCACAGCTGATGGCGAGGTAGAGGAGTATAAGGCAGATAGCGGTCAAATCTATCAAACATATTGGTACGAGCTACCTGCATTCAATAAAAACGGAGAAGAAAAAACATTCAAATTTTCAGCTCAAAAAAACTTACGTCAGGATGCGTATTTAAAGCTTTATGTAAAAAAAGAAACGGAAGTTACTTCATATGATGAGGTGAAATTCCATGAGTTACCTGCTAAGGTGCAGGACCAAATGAAGTAGAAAAAAGGGGTGTCTCAAAGATTTTTTGAGACACCCCCTTTAGCGTTAAAATTTCTCGTTTTGACTTATGCGATTTTCACTTTGTAGATAAATGTTAACACTGGTTCCTTTTCCTTCTTCAGACGTAATGGTAACAGTGCCTCCATGGGCCTCAATAATATCCCTAGCAATGGCTGTGCCTAAGCCGGTACCCGTTGTTTTTTCTGTATTTGTACCTCGGTAATAGCGTTCAAAAATATGTTCTAAATCCTCTGCAGGGATTCCCTTGCCGTTATCAGAAATTGCAATAGAATTCCCATCAACCAACACTTGGACAGCTACATCTGGAGTATTGTGAAGGAGAGCGTTGTGTAAAAAGTTCATGATCGCTCTACGCATAAAATGCTCGTCGATTTGATGGTAACTGTTCTCAGAAGCCGCATTAAACTCGATATTGGCAAGCTCAAATTGTGTTGTATTTAAAGTATCAATAACAATCTCACGAATAAATGGCACCATATTAACTTTTCTTAATGAAAGTGGTAGCTGTTGATGTCTTAAGCGCATCGTCAAGTTCAAATCATCGAGTAGATCTTGCATATGCAATGATTGTTTTTCAATAATTTTGGCGTATTCTGTTTGCTCACTATAAGCTAATTGATCATCGTTCAATAGCTCTGCATAACCACGAATAGAAGCAAGCGGTGTTTTCATATCGTGTGAGACATTACTAATCCATTCCTCCCGCATAATCTCTAATCGTTTTCTTTCCTGTTCATGGGCTGCCAATTCTCGTGATACTTCATTTAAATTTTCAAAAACTGGTTTATATACACCACCAGGAGTTGTAGCAGTCTGATGTTCATGGTTTTTTAAATGGCGAATGCGTTCTATCATTGCATATAGAGGCTTCGTTAACGTACGACCAAAAAGCCAGCCAACTAATGTAGCTACTAACAAGTCGGCAATAACAATGAAAAGTCCGAATTTACCAATAAACTGTAAAAATGATGTGCCGGAAACATGCATGACTAACCGCGAAACATCACTCCTAATACCAATGAGATAACTAACCTCATCCTTGACGCCAATAAAAACAGTCGTATCAGCTTCAAATTCTTTATATTTATAAACTTGGATTAAGTCAATAGGTGCATAGTGTGAAGGTGCCTTTTCTGGTGTAAAGTGTGCATCAATAACTTGACCATTTACATCAAGCAATTGAATCCAAGCATTCCGCTGATGCAACTGTTCAAGCCCTTCTTTATTGATTGTCGCTGACCCATTCTTTATCTCAATATATTGTTGGAAATCCCGTACAAAGTCTTCCTCTTTAGTTGCAGATGGACCATCATAATCATTTGACAATCGATAAGTAAGGAGTCCTACGAAAATGGCTGTATTGACGAAAATAACAATAATGACAATAGATAGTACGGAAAGGAGAAAGCGCGCTGTTAATTTCCACTTCATCCTTGCGCCTCTTTTGGTATGACAAATTTATAGCCAAGTCCCTTTACTGTTGTGATGTAAAGAGGTTTAGAGGCATCCTGCTCAATTTTCTCACGTAGACGTCGTATATGCACCATGACCGTATTATCAGAGCCGAAAAAATCCTCTCCCCAAACACGTTCAAACAATGTTTCCTTACTTAAAATTCGA
>NZ_DAMDAY010000089.1:0-15409 GCF_032093475.1 Lysinibacillus sp.
GAACCCTTAAAAGCCTATACAAATAATACAATGACAGATGCCAATGAAATACGGGCTGAGCTTGAAAAAATACGTGCATGTGGTTATGCACTAAGTAATAGTGAATACTCTGTCGACGTCTTGGCGCTCGCTATGCCAATATTCAATAGTGAAGAACAGGTTGTCGCCTCGATTACTGTTTCGGGACCCATCTATCGTTTTACCGAGGAACGTGTTCCAGAGGTGTTAGGCCCTTTAACAGAGGCCAGAAATGAAATAGAAGGAATTATTCGGAGATATCATTTGAATTTTAATTAAGGAGTCCTATTATGCAACATTTACATGACATTGCACTTACTATCTTAAAAGGTAATTTAAATGTTCAATCATCAGAAACATTATTGATTTTGACGGATATTCACAAGGAAGACATTGCGAAAATTTTTTATGAAGCTGGGCTGACGATTACAGCTAAGACAATGTTTATGGTCATGCCGTTACTAGAAAAATCTGGTCAGGAGCCAATCATTGCAGTATCGACACTTATGGCTAATGCTGATGTTACGCTTTGTATTACCTCACATTCCTTAACTCATACAGCGGCACGTAAAAATGCCTGTGAGCATGGTGGACGCGTAGCGACAATGCCAGGTGTTACATTGGAGATGCTTGAGCAAGGTGCACTTCATGCAAATGCACAGGAAATAGAAGAGTTGGTGGGAAAATATGTCCAACTACTCGATGCGGCAAACGATATTCGAATTGTTAAAGGTGGACATGAGTTGACCTTCAGTGTAGAAAAACGTGTAGGAATTCCCTCTACAGGAATCATTCGTCAAGCAGGGGAGCACGGGAATATCCCTTCAGGAGAATCCTATATTGCCCCAATCGAAACATCTGCAAATGGCGAAATTTTAGTGGATGGTTCAATTGCTAATATTGGTGTTCTAAAGGAGCCATTATTATTAAAAATCAAGAATGGACGTTTAGAAGAGGCAATTGGCCCAGATGGTCCACAATTACTGCAATTACTGGGCGAAGGTAATGGTAGAGTAATCGCAGAGTTTGGCATCGGAGCCAATAAAAGTGCAATCCTATGTGGTAATGTATTAGAGGATGAAAAGGTGTATGGAACAATCCATATTGCATTTGGCAGTAATGTGCCATTTGGTGGGGCAAATGCGGCAGATGTTCATATTGATTGTGTTGTAAAAAGTCCTGTTGTTTATTTTGATGGGAAGCAAGTAATCTAAGCGAAAGCGTGTCTTCGTATGAAGCACGCTTTTTTGCTTGCTGTAATTTAGAGTTGCTTGTCTTTGTTGGATTACACTATAGTTAACATAGATAAGCTAGAGGATGATAATAATTAACATCTAGTGTCCATTATAAAAAGGAATCAACGAGAGATTCTGTCCATAAAATAGGAGCAATGAGTGAGTGTTGCTTCTGTTTTCATCAAGAAAGAACGTGAGGGTGAAACTATGCTAACATTTACAGATTTACATGGCCTACAAGTCGATTTAAGTTTTTCAAGAGGGGAATTTGAAGTAGAGCCCAAGCATGTCCTTGTTTTTTTAAAGCATGAAAATAAATGGCTATGTACCATCCATAAACGACGTGGTGTAGAGGTGCCAGGGGGCAAATTAGAGGAGGGCGAAACCTTAGAGGAGGCAGCTATTCGGGAAGTTTTTGAGGAGACGGGTGTCCATGTGAAAAATCTGCAATGGTTCGCAGAATATGCGGTTCACGATGAAGTGAAATTTTGTAAAACAGTTTTTACTGCACAATTTGCAGGTCAAGAGCATATTGAATTTGATCTAGAAACATCGGGCATGCTTTGGTTAACAGATGAAGAATTCATCCATCATCCTAACTTAAGCTTTCATATGAAGGATGAGGGCATGAGAAAAATGCTGGAGGAGTTGAAACATCGTGACAAACAATGGTGAAATTGTAGAAAAGCGAGCTTATCCTTCACCAAATCCAGCCATACGGTTAACTGAAATAACTTATTTATCACAGGGTTTACGTATAAAAGGATTATTAGCAGAGCCAAAGGCAGAAGGTACATATGATGGCTTTTTATATTTAAGAGGGGGCATGCAAAGCATTGGAATGGTAAGACCATCACGTATTGCTCAATTTGCAGCTCAGGGCTTTATTGTGTTTGCTCCATACTATCGTGGAAATCGTGGTGGAGAAGGTCGTGACGAATTTGCAGGTGCAGATCGTTACGATGCAGTCTATGCTGTAGATGTTCTCAAACAATTTTGCAATGATAATATACATGTTTTTGGTTTTTCCCGTGGGGGAATTATGGCTCTTTGGACAGCTATTTTAAGAAAGGATATCACCTCTGTCGTCACATGGGCAGGTGTTTCTGATGCAACAGCTACTTATTGGGAGCGAACAGATATGCGAAGAATGATGAAACGGGTGATTGGAGGAACACCGAATCGTGTACCTGAAGCTTATGATGCACGAACACCGCTTTTCGAAGTTGAGCAAATAACAGCTCCAGTATTAATTATCCATGGCTATCGGGATGAAAATGTTGATATCGAACATGCTAGACAATTGGCCTTTTTCTTAGACGAGGCTAATAAAACATACGAAACATGGTATGACCCTAACTATGCCCATCAATACCCACCTGCTAAAAATCGAGAAACCGTCCGCGCTCTTTGCCAATGGATGAAACAACAATAATTGAAACAAAGAAAATTGAAGTATGTAATTTGAGAGAACAAGAAGGCTTCTTGTTCAAAGTGGCAAGGCGAGGGGTTGATTTCCGTTCCGCCGGCGTCCTTTCCAGGGGGCGTCCGATAAGCCGCTTCACTCACTTCGTTCGCTCCAGGGTCTTATCTGTGACGCTAATCCCCTAGGAGTGACGCAGGCTCCACACCAATCAATCATACTGCAAAGGTATTTTTCTTTGTCCTTCTTTCTAACAGGAACAAACAATAAGCCCATCCTATCTAATTTATAGAGAGGATGGGCTCAAACTCTATTTATTGTTTTATTTTGCTAAAAAACTTTAAATATCGATTTTTTCTACCTTTATTCGGGTACAGATATTCTATAACAGGTATGAAATGAAAAAAGGAGTCAATAAAACTGAAATTGACCAAAATTACTTTTATCAGGTTATGCCTTTTTCCAAGTTAACACTAGTAATCATGCAATTGTAGTTAACTTAAAAATAATCATACGTAACTCCCTATATTATCATTAAGAAAAAAGAAAAAGAGAACGAGTGAAATCGTTCCCTTTGTTCTGTATATAGTTTATTTTAATGGGCCACCAAGTGTAATGATAGCTTCAGAAACGTTTGTGAATTTCTTAAAGTTTTCATTGAATAGACCTGCAAGTTCAGCCGCTTTTTCATCATAAGCATCTTTATCTGCCCAAGCTTCACGAGGGTTTAACACTTCAGAAGGTACACCTTCAACTGCTGTTGGAATGTGTAAACCAAAGACAGCATCTTGTGTTGTTTCTACATTTGTTAATTTGCCATCGATTGCTGCACGTACCATTGTGCGTGTGTAAGAAAGCTTCATACGGCTACCTGTACCATATTCGCCACCAGTCCAACCAGTGTTTACTAGGAATACTTGTGCGCCGTGCTCGTCAATCTTTTGACCTAACATTTCTGCATACACTGTTGCAGGAAGTGGAAGGAATGGAGAACCGAAGCAAGTAGAGAATACTGGTTCTGGTTCTGTTACACCACGTTCAGTTCCAGCAAGTTTAGAAGTGAAACCGCTTAGGAAGTGGTACATTGCTTGCTCTTTTGTTAATTTACTGATTGGAGGTAATACGCCAAACGCATCAGCTGTTAAGAAGATGATAGTTTTTGGATGACCTGCAACAGATGGATCAACAATATTTTCGATGTATTGGATTGGATAAGCAACACGTGTGTTTTCTGTTAATGAACCATCATCATAATCACAAATACGAGTTTCTGGGTCAACAGCTACGTTTTCTAAAACAGAACCGAAGCGGATTGCATTGTAGATTTCTGGTTCTTTTTCAGCAGAAAGGTTGATTGTTTTTGCATAGCAACCACCCTCAATGTTGAACACTCCATTATCAGACCAGCCATGTTCATCGTCACCGATAAGCTTACGATCTGGGTCAGCAGATAAAGTCGTTTTACCAGTACCAGATAGACCGAAGAATAATGCCACATCGCCAGCTTCACCAACGTTTGCTGAACAGTGCATTGAAAGGATTCCTTGTTGTGGTAATAAGTAGTTCATGATACCGAAAATAGATTTTTTCATTTCACCAGCATACTCAGTACCACCAATTAAAATAATTTTCTTTTCAAGTGATACAATGATGAATGTTTCAGAAGATGTACCATCAACTGCAGGATCTGCTTTAAAGTTAGGAGCAGAGATAACTGTGAAGTCTGCAACATGAGAAGCTAATTCTTCTTTAGTTGGACGGATAAATAATTGATGAGCAAAAAGATTGTGCCAAGCGTATTCATTAATCACTTGAATGCTTAATTGAGAATCTTTGTCAGCACCTGCAAAGCCTTTGAATACGAATAACTCGTCACGTTCTTTTAAATATTTTATTACTTTTACATATAGGTTATCGAACACTTCAGAAGAAATAGGTTGGTTGACTTTACCCCAGTCAATTTGATCTTTTGTGCTTTCTTCTTCTACCGTATATTTATCTTTAGGTGAACGACCAGTGTATTTGCCAGTTTCTGCACGAACTGCGCCATCTACTGTTAACATTGCTTCACCACGAGATGTAGCTTTTTCTGCTAATTGTGGTACTGAAAGTTGAACATTAATGTTACCGCCGTTTAATAATTCCTTCAGTTCGTTTGCAATTTCTACTGAATTCATCGATTAAATACCATCCTTTTTTATAGTATTCCCTTGATTTAGAGGGATTTTTTCTTAATTTCAAAAATAGTATAACACAATTGCTTAAATAATCTATACTAATTAAGAAATTATTTTAGAGTTTTTATCACTTTTCAATAAACTGACAAAAAATAATGTTTTTCGAGTAGAATCCAATCAATCCTACTGTAATTAGGCATAAAAATTGAGCCACACATATGTTACCA
This sequence comes from Lysinibacillus sp., assembly GCF_032093475.1. Classification (NCBI taxonomy): domain Bacteria; kingdom Bacillati; phylum Bacillota; class Bacilli; order Caryophanales; family Bacillaceae; genus Lysinibacillus; species Lysinibacillus sp. The sequence continues at coordinate 5,081 of NZ_DAMDAY010000089.1, forward strand.
CAAGATGCTAGGTATGTTGTAGGGATTAATTTGCTTCTATTTACATCATCATCCAAGTATGAAAAGTTTTTGTTTAATCAGTTCCTTCCTTTCTATACAGTAATACATTAGAAAATATTTGACAACGTTCGACCTTTTCAGTAACATACAATTGAACGGATACTCTTATCCCGAGCTGGTGGAGGGTCAGGCCCTGTGAAACCCGGCAACCTGCATGAATCATTTCACGACATGCGTTGGTGCCAACCTGATGCAAGGGAACATCCCTTGAACGATAAGAGTGAAAGGTTACGAAGTCATTATTCCTTTCCTCATGTAAAGTAACGTGAGTAAAGGATTTTTTTATTGTTTAAAATGAATGTAAAGGTAAGTATATGTAGTTCTTTCCTTATTATAATGACGGATCTTTCGAAATCCTCGTGTTAAAAGCAGCAGTAACGGCTTGAGAGTTCAATCCTTAGGAGCGGACTTGACATGGGTAATGAGTACCGTATTCATACACAACTACTTTTCGTAAAAGTAATAGGAGGAAAACCAAATGACAAACCGTCGACTGTTTACATCAGAGAGTGTAACAGAAGGACATCCAGATAAAATTTGTGACCAAATCTCGGATGCCATTTTAGATGCTATTTTAGCAGAAGATCCAAATGCACGTGTAGCGTGTGAAACTACTGTAACAACAGGATTAGTATTAGTAGCAGGAGAAATTACAACTTCTACTTATGTAGATATTAAAGGTATCGTTCGTGATACTGTAGCCGAAATAGGCTATACACGCGGTAAATATGGCTTTGATGCTGAAAACTTAGCCGTGCTTGTGGCTATTGGTGAACAATCACCGGATATTGCACAAGGTGTTGACCAAGCATTAGAAGCGCGTGAAGGCTCAATGACAGATGCTGATATTGAAGCTATTGGTGCTGGTGACCAAGGTCTAATGTTTGGTTACGCATGTAATGAAACACCAGAGTTAATGCCACTACCAATTAGTTTAGCACACAAATTAGCACGTCGTTTAACAGAAGTACGTAAATCAGGAGAATTAGCATATTTACGTCCTGATGGTAAAACTCAAGTAACGATTGAATATGATGACAATAATGTACCAGTACGTGTGGATACTATTGTTATTTCAACACAGCATGATGAAGAGGCAACACTGGATCAAATTCAAGCAGATTTAAAAGAATTTGTTATTGGACCTGTTGTGCCAAGTGAATTATTAGATGCTAACACGAAATATTTCATCAACCCAACTGGCCGTTTTGTAATCGGTGGACCAAAAGGAGATGCTGGGTTAACAGGACGTAAAATCATTGTTGATACATACGGTGGTTACGCGCGTCATGGTGGTGGAGCATTCTCAGGTAAGGATGCGACAAAGGTAGACCGTTCAGCAGCTTATGCAGCACGTTATGTAGCGAAAAATATTGTAGCAGCTGGATTAGCAGACCGCGCTGAGGTACAACTTGCCTATGCGATTGGTGTTGCACAACCTGTTTCTATTGCTGTCGATACATTTGGTACAGGCAGAGTGAAAGAAAGTGAAATCGTAGAATGGGTTCGTGAACTATTTGATCTACGCCCAGCAGGTATAATTAAAATGCTGGATCTACGCCGTCCGATCTATAAACAAACTGCAGCATATGGTCATTTTGGCCGCACTGACTTAAATGTGCCATGGGAACAAATCGATAAAGCTGATGCACTTCGAGAAAAAGCACATCTGTAAACTATTGAACTAAAGTAATGAAGTCGTTAGAACGTTATTCTAGTGTACTAATATGCAAGGGGGCAATGTTGCCCCTTTTATTTTTTCAAAAAAACCTCGCACTGGCTCGTGAACAAGAAATGGTCACGGCCACGCGAGGGATTTTTTTCGTTAGTATTGAATTTTTGTGTATGATTGGTTACTTCTGAAGAGATTTATAATATTGACCTTTTTCTACGTATTCACGTACGATACGTTCCATATCCTCTTTGTCTTCAGCATTTAATTCACGGACAACTTTGGCTGGGCGACCTAATGCTAAACTATTCGGAGGAATGACCTTACCTGGAGGTACGAGGCTTCCTGCTCCAATAAATGCACCCTCTCCAATTTCTGCACCGTCTAATATAATGGAGCCCATACCAATTAAAGCATTTTTGCGAATTGTACAACTATGTAAAGTGACTTGGTGTCCGACTGTAACCTCATCTTCAATAATAAGTGGATATTTTGGGCTTTGATGTAAGCAACAAAGATCTTGGATGCTAACACGTTTACCAATAATTGTTGGTGAGACATCCCCACGAATGACTGTATTAAACCAAATTGTTGTTTCAGCACCAATTGTTACATCGCCCGTAACGGTTGCATAATCAGCAATGAAAACAGACGGATCGATCTTTGGCGTTTTATCTTTGAATGGATAAATCATGAAAATCGCCTCTTTTCTTTCTATAATGTAGTATTATCGTATCAAATACGCAACTTTATGGAAATATAAAATTAAAATGTGGCATTTATTTCGATATAATCAAAGTGTAATTATTTTTTAGGAGGACTATGTGAATGTGGAAATGGGAAGCTGATGGACAAGCAAAGGCTGTGATTGCTATTCTTCATGGTGCTTATGAAAATCACCGTTGGTATGCATGGCTTATAGAGAAATTAAGAATGGAAGGCTTCCACATAGTCATGGGGGATTTACCTAATCATGGTATTAATGCAAGGTTTGCTCGTGTCCATGATGAGGACTTCAAATTGTACAATAAGTATACAAGAAATCTAATTGAAAATGCTTTTTCATATAATTTACCAACCTTTTTAATAGGTCATGGTCTTGGAGCAACATTAATTCTCCATACAATGCAAAAGAAGCAATATGAATGTGCTGGCATTATTTTGACATCACCTTGGTTGCAATTAAAGCTATTACCAGGTAAATTATCGAATGCTTTAACGAGTTTAAGTGCTTTAACAGCTAATGTTAAAATGACACACGATATTAATTTAGAAAAATTAACGCGAAGTGTTGAAGGTAGAGAAGAGATGAAAGATGATATACCATTCATGTCTGTCGTGTCAGTGAAATGGTATCGGGAGCTGCAGCAAATGATGAAAAATTTAGTGCTGCTACCTAAAGGTGAATTCCCGAATATGCCGATGCTCATCATGACTGCTGAGAAAGATAAGATTACTGAAACTCGACAAACTCGTAATTGGCTTCATCAACAAGAATTCACAGAGTTTCAGTTCAAAGAATGGGAAAATTGTTATCATAATTTATTTCATGAAGTAGAGCGTGAAGAGATTTTTATGTATATTCGAGATTTTATTAATAATGCGCTAAGAAGAATTGGTTATATAATTAAATAGGTTTATACCCTTCCATTTACTAGGTTACTTACTTAAATATTGTTACTTAAAAATAATATTGTAATTTTCAGAAAAGTGTAATACTATAATGACTTAAAGTAAGGTATTTTAAATTGGAGGGGTAAAATGGATGTAATTGTGGAGAAGTTAAATGGGATATTATGGGGACCATGGTTTATTTATGGTATCTTATTGATTGGGTTGTTTTTCTCAATCATTACAAGGTTCCTACAAGTAAGGCATATTAAAGATATGTTTGTTTTAATGTTTAAAGGGGAAAAATCGGATAAAGGAATTTCGTCTTTCCAAGCCATGTCGATAGCACTATCAGGACGTGTAGGTACAGGTAATATTGCCGGTACTGCGACAGCGATTGGAATGGGAGGACCCGGTGCTGTCTTTTGGATGTGGGCAATTGCTTTCATTGGTGCGGCAACCGCGTATGTAGAGTCAACATTAGCTCAAATCTATAAAGAAGAGAAAGATACTGAATATCGTGGTGGACCGGCCTTTTACATAGAAAAAGGAATGGGCCAAAAATGGTTTGCAGTTATTTTTGCAGTGGCTGCTTTGATTGCGATGTTAATCTTAATGCCTGGTGTACAGTCAAATGCTATTGCAGGCGCTGTTGAAAACGCTTTCGGTTTGGATACTTGGATCACAGGTCTTATTATTGTCGTTTTATTAGGCGCAATTATTATCGGGGGCGTTAAATCCATTGCAAATGCAGCTCAAATCATTGTACCGTTTATGGCATTAGCATACATCATTATGGCTATTATCATTATTGTTATGAATATCTCTGAAGTACCTTCAGTATTTGCATTAATTTTCTCAAGTGCCTTTGGTGCTCAAGAGATTTTTGGAGGTATTATTGGTTCTGCCATTGCTTGGGGTGTTAAACGTGGAATTTACTCCAATGAAGCTGGCCAAGGAACAGGGGCTCACCCTGCAGCAGCAGCCGAAGTATCGCATCCAGCTAAGCAAGGGATTGTTCAAGCAGCTTCTGTGTACATTGATACTTTATTAATTTGTTCTGCTACGGCATTTATGATTTTATTTACAGGGATGTACAATGTACAAGATGAAAAGGCAGCGGAAGGAACAGATCCATTTATCCATATTGGGGAATTTAATAATGGTGGATTAGCTGGCGATGAACAAATGACATTTGCAAAAAGTATTGAAGCGGGTGCTGCGTATACACAATATGCGGTTGATTCATCATTACCAGGCTTTGGTGCTCCATTTGTAGCTATTGCGTTATTCTTCTTTGCCTTTACAACAATTATGGCTTACTACTACATTGCTGAAACAAATGTCGCTTATTTATTTAGAGGTAACACAGAAAAGGTATTTATTTGGATAGCAAAAATTGCTATTTTAATTGCAGCATTCTATGGTACAGTTCGTACTTCTGGTCTAGCATGGGCAATGGGAGATGTGGGCCTTGGTCTCATGGTTTGGATTAACGTACTTGCCATTTTAATTATTATGAAGCCAGCAATTGTTGCATTAAAAGATTATGAGAAACAGAAAAAAGAAGGAAAAGACCCTGTCTTTGATCCTCGTAAACTAGGAATTAAAGGTGCAGATTTCTGGATTGACTATAATGAAAAACGAAAAAATAAATAGTTAAAGAGGAAGGCGATTAACTAGTTTCTATTAAACTAATTAATCGCCTTTTTTCTTGTACCTGATCGTATTAAATAGGATATTCTTTTATTTTCTCTAACGCAATAACAAATGGTGGATCATTCTGCTGATTGAGGAATTCATATTTTAAGACATGTACATATTTTTGTGGAAGCTTACTGACATAGTCAATAACACTATCTCGCTCTTCCTTTCCACCAGGATGACCATGATAAATGACTAGGACAATTAACCCTCCAATTTTCAAAAGCTTTAGCAAATCCTCGATAGCCTGTATTGTAGTAGTTGGTTGGGTAATAATATCATGGTTGCTACCAGGTAAATAGCCAAGATTAAAGATGGCTGCCGCTACTGGCTTGTGTACAAAGTTTGATATTTCCTCATGTCCTTTGTTTAATACAAGAGCGCGGTGCTCTAAACCGTGATCTAATAGACGATGGAGTGTAGCATCCACTGCCTCCTTTTGAACATCAAAGGCATATACTTGTCCTTTATCTCCGACTAGCTGTGCTAAAAAGAGGGTATCATGGCCATTTCCTGCCGTCGCATCAACCACCGTATCTCCCTCTGCTATACTATCCTTTAATAGCCACTGGGCATACTGTAAAACACGTTGTAATTTCATTTTGTAACCTCAGCCTTATAAAACTTCCCTTGCCAACTGCCACGACGTTCAAGCTCGGCATCAATACCATTCAACACTTCCCATTTATTGACACTCCACATTGGCCCAATCATTAAATCAATCGGTCCATCGCCTGTAATGCGATGAATAACCATGTCAGGTGGTAAAATTTCTAATTGATCAGCTACTAGCTTTGTGTAAACATCCTGATCTAAAAATTCTAGCATCCCTTTTTCGTATTGCTTTACCATAGGTGTTCCTTTTAATAGGTGAAGTAAGTGGATTTTAATACCTTGGACATCTAGCTTTGCCACTTCTCGTGCGGTTTCCATCATCATGTCATAGTCCTCTAAAGGCAGGCCGTTAATAATATGTGAGCAAACACGTATCCCATGTTTGCGCAATTTTTCAACACCTTCTACATAGGTTGCATAATCATGGGCGCGGTTAATAAGATTGGCAGTTTTTTCATGAACAGTTTGAAGGCCAAGCTCAATCCATAAATACGTACGCTCATTTAATTCAGCTAAGTATTCTACGACATCATCTGGTAAACAGTCCGGACGTGTAGCAATGGACAAACCAACTACACCTTCTTGCGCTAAAGCAGCTTCAAACTTTTCCTTTAAAACTGGCAATGGGGCATGTGTATTAGTATAGGCTTGGAAGTAGGCCATGTATTTGCCGTCTTTCCATTTTTGATGCATTTTATGTCGAATTTCGGCAAATTGGACATCGATTGGATCGACCTTATTGCCTGCAAAATCGCCAGAGCCAGCAGCACTGCAAAATGTACAGCCACCAAAGGCTACTGTGCCGTCACGATTGGGGCAATCAAAGCCTGCGTCTAACGCTACTTTAAACACTTTATGACCAAATTGATCACGTAAATAGCGATTCCATGTATAGTATCTTTTCCCCTCAGAAGGAAAAGGAAAATTCATTTCTGTCATTTATTTCACTCCTCTAACTCTTTATTTTATCATGTGCTTTTCGTTCCGTCATGGGAGAAGGGCTTAATCATACATAGAAGTTTTAAATTGTAACGAAAAAGAGAAGATGGCATATCATTCCTAAGTAAAATATTGTGGAAGACTTGTAAAAAGGGTAAAATTATTTTCCTTGTACTTTTAAGTGTTTCAGCATAAACTAGCTATTTAGAGAAGCGAAATAATGGAGGTCATCATATGCCAAAACGTGTTTGGTTTTTAATAATTGGAATGCTTGTTAACACAACAGGCAACTCTTTTTTATGGCCTTTAAATGCCATTTATATGCATGATTATTTAGGAAAAACGCTTGCGATGGCTGGCTTTGTCTTAATGCTCAATTCTGCTGCTGGGGTACTTGGTAACCTACTAGGAGGTTACTTATTTGATAGAATTGGTGGCTATAAGGCTATAATGTTTGGCATTCTGTTAACGATTGCTTCACTAATTGGTTTAACGATTTGGCACGGTTGGCCACATTATGTGTGGTTTTTAACAATACTCGGCTTTAGTGGGGGCATCGTTTTTCCAAGTATGTTTGCATTAGCTGGTGCTGCATGGCCAGAGGGCGGACGAAAAGCCTTTAATGCCATCTATTTGGCACAGAATGTTGGAGTTGCTGTAGGACCTGCACTTGCAGGTATAGTGGCAGATTATCAATTTGACTATGTTTTTAAAGTAAATTTAGGGATGTATATTTTATTCTTTTTCATTGCGCTATTTACATTTAAGCGTTTAGAGGTAGGGAGTATTGCACCGAAGAGTGTCGTTAGTGAAAGTAAACGAATTGTTAACAAGGCACCATTCTATGCTTTGTTAATTATTAGTGCGTCCTCCGTTTTATGTTGGCTAGCATATTCTCAATGGAGTGCAACGATTTCGTCTTATACCCAAGATTTAGGCTTGGGGTTAAAACAATACAGCTTACTTTGGACAATAAATGGTCTACTTATTGTTTTGGGGCAACCTCTTATTGCGCCTCTTGTAAAACGGTGGGAGCATCATTTAAAACGTCAGTTAGTGTTTGGTGTAACGCTTATTGCCATTTCTTTTGGAATTATTGCCTTTGCAAGTGATTTTAAAATGTTCGGTGCAGCGATGCTTGTTTTAACATTTGGCGAAATGTTTTATACCCCCGCATTGCCAACCATTGCGAATCAACTTGCACCAAAAGGACGACAAGGGTTTTATCAGGGCATAATTAATAGTGCTGCGACTGGGGGACGGATGATTGGGCCATTATTCGGCGGGATAATGGTGGATCAGTTTGGGATGATCCCTCTAGTGTTAACCTTAGTGGTCATTGTGCTGTTGGCTATTATCCCATGTTTAACTTACGATTATCCTTTAAAAAAGAACAATATAGTTGTAGATTAATAATCTAACAAAATAAAAAGAGAGCAAAATCGAGTGTGTATAACACTAGGTTTTGCTCTTTTTTATAGGAGATATTGAAAAATATTGTCAACAGGCTTACAATTATATATATTCAAATATTTGAATATGTAGTGATATGGAGGTTTTTTTATGGAAGAGGGCTTACAACAGTTTAAGGCGGATTTTTTTAAAGCATTAGCACATCCGTTACGTATTAGAATACTTGAACTCCTTGTAGATGGTCAGAAAAGTGTCAACGAGATTCAAGATTGTTTAGAAAAAGAGGGCTCGGCAGTTTCACAGCAATTAAGTGTTTTACGTGCTAAAAATATTGTTTATGGGGTGAAAGAAGGTAAAAAAGTTTACTATTCTTTAAGTGATCCAATGATTGGTGAATTACTCGGAGTGGCAAAGGATATTTTTAATAACCATTTAGTTAATACCATTTCAAGATTAGAAGAAATGACGAGCAATGAAGGTGACGAAGACAATAAGTAAATCAATGATGTTTAAAAATTATGCTTTGCTTATTATTTTGAAGGGAAGATTTATCTATGAAGTCACTGTTTACAGGACGCTTTGAAGGGTATTCAGTTCATCATGTAAAGAAGGATGTAATGTCTGGAATTATTGTTGGGATTGTCGCCATTCCACTCGCCATGTCCTTTGCCATTGCATCTGGTGTGAAACCTGAGTATGGTATTTATACCGCTTGTATTGCTGGTATCCTTATTTCGCTTTTTGGTGGATCTAAATATCAAATTGGTGGGCCCACCGGAGCGTTTGTGCCGGTATTATTAGGAATTGTCCTTACTTATGGCTATGAAGATTTATTACTTGCCGGTTTAATGGCAGGGGTTCTGCTTTGCTTAATGGGTATTTTTAAGCTGGGGTCTTTAATTAAGTTTATTCCTCGCCCTGTAACAGTTGGTTTTACTGCAGGTATAGCTGTTCTTATTTTTACAGGTCAAATTGCCAATTTTTTAGGGCTAACCAATATGGAAAGACATGAATATTTTATGGACAATATACAAGAAATCGTTAAGCAGCTAGGTACGACGAATGTTTATAGTATCTTTACGGCAATCCTTTGTTTACTAACGATTATCATCACACCAAAACTTTTTCCAAAAGTTCCTGGTGCATTAGTTGGAATTGTTGTTTCAACTCTTGTGGCAACGTTCTTCTTTTCAGGACAAGTTGCCACTATTGCAACAGCCTATGGTCAAATTCCTAATTCATTACCTCATTTTGCTTTTCCTCCTATTACGTTGGAACGCTTACAACAGCTTATTGGTCCAGCGTTTGTCATTGCAATGCTAGGAGGCATAGAATCTCTGCTATCTGCTGTCGTTGCAGACGGGATGACAAATAGTAAGCATAACAGCAACCGGGAACTTATTGGGCAAGGGATTGCCAATATCGTGACGCCATTGTTTGGAGGTATACCTGCCACGGGTGCGATTGCACGTACAGCGACCAATATTAAAACAGGCGCAGTTTCTCCTATGTCAGGTATCATCCATGGTGTGTTTGTCTTAGTCACATTATTGTTATTAGCTCCATTTGCGTCACACATACCGTTAGCAAGTATGGCTCCTGTGTTAATGGTAGTAGCTTGGAATATGAGTGAACGACACCATTTTTCGCATATTGTGAAGTTAAAATCTGGAGATTCACTTGTATTATTAATTACCTTTTTATTAACTGTCTTTACTAGTCTTACATTAGCAGTCGAAGTAGGGCTAGTCTTGGCTGTGCTTTTATTTGCGAAACGGATGAGTGAAAAGCTTGTTGTCACAAAAGTATTACCCGATCATTCCCTCAAAGGGGAGAAGGTGCAGGCACATGTCGTTCACAAGCAGCATGATTGTCCGCAAATTAGCATGTATACAATTGAAGGTCCACTGTTTTTTGGTGCAGCACAAATGTTTGAACAAACGATTGAAAGCGCGTTACATCAGAAATCAAAAGTTTTGATTTTACGAATGGGGAAAGTGCCCTTTATGGATTCAACTGGTGAAGCATATTTTAGCAATATCATGGATAACTTTATAGCGCAAGGTGGTACTATTTTGTTAACTGGTGTGCAAGGTGATTTAAAGGTAGCCCTGCAGCACAATGGAATCTACGATAAAATAGGCGTGCAACATTTTTATCAGCACACAGGAGAAGCAATTACAAAAGCTATTAGCTATTTGGATGTAAATCAATGCATTGGATGTCAGCATTTTGCTTTTCATGAATGTAAGGATTTATCTAAAACTAAGGAAAAAAAGGAATTAATTGTTCAGTAATGGGTAACCTGTAAACAA
>NZ_DAMDAY010000089.1:15419-19365 GCF_032093475.1 Lysinibacillus sp.
AGGCTTGTGCTTTTCAATACTTTCCATTAGAATAAATGCAATATCATGTAAAGACTGTGATGAGGAATAGTAGATTTGTGGTTCTTTTTAGAGAGCTAGCGGTTGGTGAAAGCTAGTAAGAAAGCAAGTTGAACTCGCCTTCTGAGTCTGCCCGCGTGAAATATCGTGTGTCGTTTCTTCCGCGTTAAGGAAGCTTGAGCCGAGTGTAATCACTAATCTGGGTGGTACCGCGGGAGTACAAATTCTCTCGTCCCTTCTTTAAGAATGGGGCGAGTTTTTTTATTTTTTAAATATTTTGTCAATTCTGATGAAGAGCAACATGATCCATCGAAGGAGGAAAAAGAATGAGTTTTAATCATCAACAAATTGAAAAAAAGTGGCAGCAATATTGGGCTGATAATAAAACATTTAAAACTGAAAATGAAACAGCGAAGCCTAAATTTTATGCCCTAGATATGTTCCCATATCCATCTGGTGCTGGACTTCATGTAGGCCATCCAGAAGGATATACAGCAACAGATATCCTTTCACGCTTTAAACGTATGCAAGGCTACAATGTATTACACCCAATGGGCTGGGATGCATTTGGTTTACCAGCTGAGCAATATGCACTTGATACTGGTAATGATCCAGCTGAGTTTACCGCAAAAAATATTGCGACATTCAAGCGTCAAATCCAAGAGCTAGGCTTTAGCTATGATTGGGATCGCGAAATTAACACAACGGACCCTAACTATTATAAATGGACACAATGGATTTTTATCCAACTTTATAAAAAAGGTTTAGCTTATGTCGATGAAGTGGCTGTGAACTGGTGTCCAGCACTTGGTACTGTATTGGCGAATGAAGAGGTAATTGATGGGAAATCAGAACGTGGAGGGCATCCAGTAGAACGTCGACCAATGAAACAATGGATGCTAAAAATTACGGCATATGCAGACCGTTTAATTGATGACTTAGAGGAAGTAGATTGGCCAGAGTCTATTAAAGATATGCAACGTAACTGGATTGGTCGTTCAGAAGGGGCAGAAGTAACATTTGATATTGATGGTACAGATCAAAACTTCACGGTATTTACAACACGTCCTGATACATTATTTGGTGCTACATACTGTGTGCTTGCACCTGAACATAAATTAGTAGAACAGATTACTACTGCTGAACAACGCCAAGCTGTCGAGGATTATTTAGAAAAGGTCAAAATGAAATCTGACCTTGAGCGTACAGATTTAGCGAAAGAGAAAACAGGTGTATTTACAGGAGCCTATGCAGTGAATCCGATTAACGGTAAAAAAGTACCGATTTGGATTGCTGATTATGTACTAGTGTCTTACGGTACAGGTGCTATTATGGCGGTTCCAGCCCATGATGAACGCGACTATGAATTTGCAACAGCGTTCGGCTTAGACATTGTACCTGTCCTTGAAGGCGGAGACATCAGCAAAGAAGCATTTACTGGTGATGGTCCACATATTAACTCGGACTTCCTAAATGGTTTAAACAAAGTAGATGGCATCGCGAAAGCAATCGAATGGTTAGAGCAAAAAGGCGTAGGGGAGAAGAAAATCTCTTATCGTCTACGTGACTGGTTATTCTCTCGTCAACGTTACTGGGGTGAACCGATTCCAATGATTCATTGGGAAGATGGCACGATCACACCTGTTCCAGAAGAGGAACTACCATTAATGCTTCCGAAAACAGATAATATCCGTCCATCGGGTACTGGTGAATCACCATTGGCAAATATTGCAGAATGGGTGAATGTTGTAGATCCAGAGACAGGCAAAAAAGGCCGTCGTGAAACAAATACAATGCCACAGTGGGCAGGCTCTAGCTGGTACTTCTTACGCTATATCGATCCTACAAATACAGAAGCGATTGCTGATCCAGAATTACTAAAACGCTGGTTACCAGTTGATATTTATATTGGTGGGGCTGAGCATGCTGTACTACATTTACTATACGCTCGCTTCTGGCATAAAGTGTTATATGATTTAGGTGTTGTTCATACGAAAGAGCCGTTCCAAAAATTATTTAACCAAGGTATGATTCTTGGTGAAGGTAATGAAAAAATGTCTAAATCTAAAGGGAATGTTGTAAACCCAGATGAAATCATCGATTCGCATGGGGCAGATACATTACGTTTATATGAAATGTTTATGGGACCACTTGAGGCTTCTGTTGCATGGTCTACAAATGGCTTAGACGGCGCACGACGCTTCTTAGACCGTATCTGGCGTCTATTTGTCAATGAAGAGGATGGAACAATCTCTGCTAAAATTCAAGTATCTAACGATCAAACACTTGAAAAAGCTTATCACCAAACAGTGAAAAAAGTGACAGAGGATTATGAAGGCATCCGCTTTAATACAGCTATTTCACAAATGATGGTATTTATCAACGATTGCTATAAAGTTGATGTGATCCCAACAGCCTATGCGGAAGGTTTTGTTAAAATGCTAGCACCAATCGCTCCACATATTGCTGAAGAATTATGGCAGCTATTAGGTAATGAAGGAACAATTTCTTATGCGCAATGGCCAACGTATGATGAAGCTAAGCTTGTGGATGATGAAGTAGAAGTAGCAGTGCAAGATGCGGGTAAAGTACGTGCTAAAATCGTCGTAGCAAAAGATGCTTCAAAAGAGGACATCGAAAAAGTGGCGTTGGCTGATGAAAAAGTACAAGAATATATGGCAGGAAAGAGCTTAGTAAAAGTCATCGTTATTCCAGGCAAACTTGTCAATATTGTCGTTAAATAAAGAGACATAAATTAAAATGTGCATTACTAAAACATAGTTATCAATACCTAAATAAAAAAATAAATCAAAGGACAAAACATATTTTATATGACTAATATGTTTTGTCCTTTTTAAATTAGTATAACGAAATACTAAAGAAACCTTCAGGTTCGGTCCATCCTTCTCATTTATAACGATTAAACGGAATTCTTTTAACACTTTTGTATTTTTTAAATGGACAGGTACAGTAAATCCAGATCCTTTCTGGATAGGTTCTCAATGTTAATTATTAGAAAAGGAGAATAGTTTTGTTATCTATAGTTCCTATTATTCTTTTTGGTATTTCACTTACCCCTTTGTATTGTACTATTTCTTAGAATGAATCGAATCAAAGAACGTAAAGAGAAATTACCTCTAATAATTCTATTTAGTTTCACTCTACTTAGTTTTTTAGTGCTATTGTATTTTTGGCTTTTTCATTAAATAACATCGTTAAATTTTTTGAAGTGAAGGAATGGATAGATCCCATTCAAGAGCAGAATCATTTGAATCAGTCTATTATTCAGAACGATGAAAAACTGAAAGAACACTCATCTGTTTAAGAGTTAAAACAAATGAGTGTTTTTTTAATTTGATAAGTGTTGGGCATGAACGCCTTTAATTGGGCAAAGCGGTCATATTCAGTCATTCTTAGCACCTAACTTTCTTTTCATCCTTTCTTGTCTACATCTTGCAAATGTCGTTGTTTTGATGTGCAACCCATAGCGATTACGAAGATACAATACAGAAAAACTGCACCCAACTAACCGAGTCGAGTGCAGTTCAAAAATAGTCCCATATTCAGTTTAAATAATCAATCCAACAATAATAGCTGTTAGGATACTTACAAGTGTAGCGCCGTACAACAACTTTAAGCCAAATCGTGCAACAACATTTCCTTGTCTTTCGTTCAACCCTTTCACTGCCCCGGAAATAATACCAATGGATGAAAAGTTGGCAAAGGATACAAGGAATACAGAAATAATGCCCAGTGTACGTTCACTCATGGACGCTGAGACGTCACCAAGATTGATCATGGCAACGAATTCATTCGTTACTAATTTAGTTGCCATAATGCCGCCAGCAGAAACAGCATCTTTCCATGGGATCCCCATTAAGAAGGCGATTGGTGCAAAGATATAGCCTAATATTTCTTGGAAAGAGAT
>NZ_DAMDAY010000090.1:0-19293 GCF_032093475.1 Lysinibacillus sp.
GTTTATTTTGAGTTTTCAGAGAAATGAATTTGCTTACTACTCTAGAACGAACGTAGTGAGTAAAGTGGCTCATTGGACGTCCCCTGGAAGTACGCTGGCGGAACGGAAATCAACCCTCGCTTTGCAAAACTTTTATTTCTGCTACTTACATCATATTTTATTTTTCTTGAGCTAAATAACGCCCGACCTTCCGTCCACTAAATAGACAGCCTCCAACAAATGTGCCTTCCAAAGCACGGTAGCCATGAACACCACCGCCACCAAAACCACTTACTTCACCAGCTGCATATAAACCAGGTATTGGCTGACCATCCATTCCTAACACCGCACCATTCAGATTTGTTTGTAAGCCACCTAAAGTTTTTCGTGTTAAGATGTTTAATCGTACAGCAATTAATGGCCAATTTTTAGGATCTAACATTTTATGTGGTTTGGCAACACGCACCAATTTATCGCCAATATAATTCCTTGCTCCATGAATGGCATTAACCTGTAAATCCTTCGTAAACTTATTGTCCATTTCTCGGTCTCTTGCCAAGATCTGCTCTTTAATTTTCATGAAATCTAGTAGCTCATTTCCTGCCAGCTTATTCATACCATCAACAAGCTCTTTTAAATCATGAGCAATCACAAAATCCTCACCATGATTTTTAAAGGCTTGGATTGGAGCAGGTGGACCTGGCATGATTCGTTTCAAAACATCTCCAATGCTTTTGTTTGTTAAATCTGGATTTTGTTCTGAGCCAGATAGTGCAAATTCCTTCTCAATAATTTTTTCAGTTAAAATGAACCACGAGTAATCATAGCCTGTTTTTTGAATAGCCTCTAATGTGCTAAGCGTATCGAATCCTGGGAAATTTGGTGCATGAAATCGATTACCCTCTGCGTCAAACCATAAGGAGGAAGGCCCCGGCAAAATTCGTATTCCATGATTGGGCCAAATAGGATCCCAATTTTTTAACCCCTCTGTGTAATGCCACATTCGGTCCCGATTCACAATGCGACCCCCTACATGCTCAGTGATTTCTAGCATTCTCCCATCAACATAAGCTGGCACACCGCAAACCATATTTTTAGGTGGGGTCCCCAATCGTGCTGGCCAATTTTTTCTTACTAAATCAAAATTAGCCCCAATCCCCCCACTTGCAACAATTACAGCATCTGCTTCGTAGTTAAATTCTCCAATTCCTAGTCTTGAGCTTTTTTCACCTCTATTGATAAAAGTTTCCGCTAGTACAGTCCCACTAATGCCAGTAATTTTTCCGTTTTTTTGCAAAAATTCATCTACACGATGTCTTGGTTTAAAATCAATATATCCTTCTTTGATCCCCTGTTTTACTTTATCAACAAATGGCTTAACAATGCCTGGACCAGTTCCCCATACAATATGAAACCTTGGTACTGAATTACCATGTCCCCCCGCAAGAGAACCACCTCGTTCTGCCCAGCCAACAACAGGGAAAAATTTGATGCCCTTTGATTTTAACCAATCATATTTTTCACCCGCCGCAAAATCAACATAAGCTTTAGCCCATTTATATGCCCAGGAATCCTCATCCTCTAATCGATCAAAGCCAGCTGTCCCTTGCCAATCTTGCCATGCAAGCTCCTTACTATCTTTAATTCCGAGCCTTCTTTGCTCAGGAGAGTTCACTAAAAAAATCCCACCAAATGACCAATATGCCTGTCCCCCCATTGAATTTTCAGGCTCCTGATCAACTAATACAACTTTTTTCTTTGCGTCGATTAACTCACAAGCTGCAACTAGCCCTGCAAGTCCAGCACCAATTATTGCAACATCGTATTTCATTACTACACCCCCAAATCAAATCATCCTTAACTAACATTCTTCCCTAACAGGCTGTTTACCTTCTAAAAAAACATTTTTTGTCTAAATTGTGACAGAGAAAAATGTTCGCTTTCTACACTTGAAACTACCATGGACTTGTATGAAACAGCTAATTTATTCCAGTTAATTCCCATATAATTTTTTCTTCTCAAACTACATAGAAGCCTAGTATTATCGGACTTTTCAAATATCGTTAGCGCTTTCATTGTATCCTCCAAAAAGACGTACAATATAATAGTTTAACAAAAAGATTGTTCGTGTTTGGTTATTATTCAGACTTTTGAAGTCAATATTTTTAAAGTATTTTAGAAATATCGTTGACAAAGGTGAACAATAGGGATTATGATGTTAACAAATTTAATCACACAAAATATAACGACGGAGACACACTAGTCGTAAGAAAATCCCAAGAGAGCTGATGGTTGGTGTAAATCAGTGATTTCTACGATAATAGTTCCACTCCCGAATAGATAGGCCGAACAACCCTAAGTAAGCTTATCCGTCACATGCACGTTACGCATATAGCTAAGACTGCAAGAATAATTTTTTCTAGTAGTAATTAAGGGTGGTACCGCGAACCAATGTTTATTCAGCCTTTCGCCCCTTACAACACAATAACTGTGTTTGTAAGGCGTGGAAGGCTTTTTATTTTGTTCTCGATCTAGTAGAAAGGAGATTGTTTGCATGCTGTAAGATGTTCGAATTTTACAACTTCCAGACTCTCATTGGTAAGACCACAATCATTTTTATTAAAAAGGAGCTAATTATAATGACTACTGCAACAAAAACAATTAACGTATTTATCGCTGATCCACTAAGTGAAGATGGTATTTTCCCACTACGTCAGGAACAAGACTTAGATTTAAACATTATCGTGGACACTGGTCTAGCACCAGAAGAATTAATCGCTAAAATTGCCGATGTAGATGTGTTACTTGTGCGTTCTCAAACAACTGTGACACGTGAGGTGATTGAAGCAGCTAAAAACTTAAAATTGATCGGTCGTGCTGGTGTGGGTGTTGATAATATTGACCTTGCTGCTGCAACTGAACATGGGATTATCGTTGTCAATGCACCAGATGGTAACACGAACTCTGCTGCTGAGCACACGATTGCGATGATGACATCACTTGCTCGTCATATTCCACAAGCTTTTAATACTTTGAAAAATGGAAAATGGGATCGTAAATCTTATGTCGGGGTAGAGCTAAAAAATAAAACTTTAGGTGTTGTAGGATTTGGACGTATTGGTGTTGAAGTAGCTTATCGTGCAAAGGGTCAACGTATGAATGTTATGGCATATGATCCTTTCCTTACAGATGAACGAGCAAAAGAGTTAGGTGTAACAAAAGCGACAGTTGAAGAAATTTGCGCAGCAGCAGATTTCATCACAGTACACACTCCTCTTCTTCCTGAAACACGTAATCTTATTAATAAAGAAAAATTCGCAATCATGAAAGATGGCGTACGTATTATTAACTGTGCACGTGGCGGTATCATTAATGAAGACGATTTATATGATGCGATTGTAGCAGGTAAAGTTGCTGGTGCAGCCCTTGATGTATTTGTCTCTGAACCTGCAACAGATCATAAACTACTGACGTTACCGCAAGTTATCGCAACGCCTCACTTAGGTGCATCTACTATTGAAGCACAAGAATCTGTAGCAGTTGATGTATCAAATGACATCATTAAGTTCTATAAAACAGGTACTGTAACAAATCCAGTGAATATGCCATCTATTCCGAAAGAACTTCTTGCACAAGTGGAACCTTTCTTTGAGCTAGCAGAAAAACTTGGTTCTTTTTTATCACAGGTAACAACAGAGCCTGTAAAAGAAATCAACTTATCTTATGCTGGTGAAGTAGCAAACTATGATGTTCGTCCATTAACTTCAAACGCATTAAAAGGTTTATTATCTAAAAACCACGGTAATCATGTAAATGATGTGAATGCTCGTTACTTGTCTGAACGTATTGGCATGAAAATTAATGAGCACAAAACAACAACGGCAAAAGGCTTTACAAGTTTAATTACAATTGAAATTATTACAGCTAATGAAACACATACAGTAGCTGGTACGTTATTAAATGGTTTAGGTGCACGTATTGTTAAGGTGGAAGACTATGTTGTGGACGTTATTCCTCAAGGTCACCTGCTTTACATTAAGAACACTGATAAACCAGGTGCCATTGGCCGTGTAGCAACAAAGCTTGCAGAAAAAGATATCAACATTGCCACAATGCAAGTTGGTCGTGCGCAAGTTGGTGGGACAGCAGTTATGATGCTTACGATTGATAATGTAGTAACAGAAGAAGATTTAGTATTCGTGTCTCAACTCGAAAATATTGATGAGGTAAAAGCCATTACCCTATAGTAATGACTAACGTAAGCAGGGAGTTTCTACTCTCTGCTTTTTCTTTTTGGAAAAATGATACTTTTTAGTACCTTAATCGTCTTTAAAGGAAAGGGGGTGTATGGAATGAAAGTAGAAAAAATATTTCACTTACATAATCAAACCATTTTTAAATACTTATATTACTTACTGAATGACGAAACATTAGCAGAGGATTTTACACAGGAGACCTTTGTTCGTTATTTTAACTATCAACAATCAATTAAAGAAGGAGCACAACTCGCTTGGCTTCGTTCCACTGCTCGTAACCTTGCCTACGATCATTTTCGACGGAAGAGGCTTATACAATTTGTCCCTTTTTTACAACAGCATGAAAAACAATCCTCGCCCTCCCCACATGAATGGTTAATGCAACAAGAAGATGCCAAGATTCTGTATCTTGCCATTAGTAAACTAAAAATTACATATCGTGATGTCATTATTCTACGGAAAATTGAAGGTCTATCAATCGAAGAGACCTGTGAAGTACTCGGTTGGAACGAAGGAAAGGTAAAAAATACATTAAAACGAGCACTCGTTGCATTAAAAAAACAGCTTGGAGGTGAGATGGATGAAGAATTATAAAAAGGGATGGCAGCATTTACATGATTTGAAATTAACCGATCAGCAAGAACAATATTTATTGCGTCAAATAACAGCCCCTTCCTCAACGAGAAAAAAATCGTCTACGACTATGTGGAGGATTCCATCTGTGGCATTGTTATTTGTAGTAGTTCTCTCTATATTACTTTTATCCTTTATTCAAGAGCCTACTACTGCTCCTAGATCAACAGACTCTAATAAAATGATCGATCGAATTTATGTAAAGGACAATAAAAATACAGAGAGTTTTCTACCAAAGGGTACTTGCCTTTATGTACCGCAACAATGCTACCTAGATAACAAACGACTAACTCAGTTACAAGAAAAAATGAAGGAGGCTTCCCCTATTTCGATTACTAGTGGACAATGGGAAAGCAATGATTACTTTACACCTTATGATTTATTCATACTGTATACAGATGGTTCTCAAGAGAAATGGAAGGTACTCAATAATGATATTCTCTTCAATGTTGAAACTCAGCAAGCCTTTTTAATCGAAGAATCAATGGACTCACTTATATATTTTTATGATGACAAGCGGTCAACCAAATTGATCATTGGTAATATATTTATCTTTCTTACGCATTTCATATTATGGATTGCTAAAAAAAGAATGCCTCATACCGAGCGTCGCTTTTTTGCTGCGACAGTTGAGCATGCTATTGCCAATTTAATTATGCTTTTATTGTTTGGAGGTATTTTATTTAGTATTTATCTTGTCCAACATACTATTCATGCAACAATTATTTATAGCTTTTTCTTACTATACTCAATCATGCAAATCCTTTATCGCAAAAAAGCTGGTGAACCTCATGGTTTCTTGATTGCTAGCGCTTTTGTTCAACTTTGTTTAGCTATAGCTTTTACAAGTTTATATCTTGCACTGAATGTCTATTTTTAATAGATGGATCGAAAAATAAAAAATGTACTGACCACAAGGGACAGTACATTTTTTCATTATAGCTTATTTATAAGTTCTAACAATGCTGTCAAAGAGTCTACTTCATAGGTTGGTGTGACAGCTCCATTGGCAATATTGTTTTCACGATTAATCCATACATTGCGCATTCCGACACGGGAAGAACCTAAAATATCAGTATTAAGATTATCGCCAACCATGATTGCCTCATCTGCTGTAATACTTGCTTTCTCCATAACAAATTCAAAAATAGATGCATCAGGCTTACCCTTGCCAAAGTCTCCCGAAATAATAATATGATCAAAATACGGGGCAATTTCAGGTGTGATTTCTAGCTTCAAGTTTTGTAGACTTGGTGCTCCATTTGTGAGTAATACAAGCTGATACTTTCCTTTTAGTTGATCTAATACAGCAAATGTATCTTCATATAAAAATGGTGATACTTTACGCTCAGCCACAAAGCGCTCTCCTAGCTCAGCTCCGAACTGCGCATCATCAATATTAAGAGCAGCTAACCCTTTTGTCCAAGCTTCTGCACGATAGCCAGGAACAATTTCTTTCATCTTTTGGAAAGAATCTGTCGTATCATCAAACGTCCCCCAAAGACCTTCGAACGGGTTAATACCTATTAAGACTGTATAATCATATGTTTCATACCCCTCATACAGGGCGCGTGCCTCTCGACGAACAGCCTCCTCTAGTTTAACAGGATTCACATTATGTACTGTTGCTGCATAATTACAAGTTTTTTCAAAGGCTGTTTTGACTGATTTTTTATCCCATAGTAGTGTATCATCTAAATCAAAAATAATTGTACTTATCGACATTTTGTCCGCTCCTAGCTCCCGGTTAATACTACTATTTTAGCATATTTTCAAAATATTTAGGATAACAAATTATGCATAATTCCTTTCATTAAAACAAGCTGTGCGTCAATTTCTCACAGCTTGTCATCCATTATTTTTGTTTATTACGTAAACGGTTCATAAGGCGTTGAATATCCGCTTTTTTTTGATCAGTTTCTTCCTTTAAAATTTCTATATGGTAATGTCCGTCTTTTTCTTCAATCTCCACACGATCTCCTACTTGCACAGGCTCGTTTATGGCTGATTGTATAATAATTAGTTGTTCCTCTTCATCTGGAAACTTTAAGAAAATAGCATATCCATCTTCAATACGGTCTAACGTGTATTTAGTCGAGCTCACTTAGCAGTTCCCCTTTCTCATTACGTAATTGAGCAGCATCTCCTTCGTTTAACCAAATCTGCTTCGTTGTCCATTTTAAATAATTTTGCCCTTCTCGCGCATTGGCTCCGCTTGTAATATAAATCGTTTTTCCTGGCTGCAATGATAGATTAGGAAAATTAAAAACTTGATTACCTTCAATAGAGATAAGCTGCCAATCTTTTAACGAAACTGCTTGCTGTCCATTATTTTTTATACCTACAATTTCACCAACTAAATCCTTGCTCGTGATTTCAATAGCGGGCGTCAGCGGAACTACTTCAGATGTTTTTTCAGTATTCGCCACAGAGGTTTCCTTCCCATTCACCGCATAGTTTACCCCATCTGTTGTCACAGTAATCGTTCCTATATCAGCCGTGGCATAGATTTTACTACCAATCTCCTTCAATCGATCAACCACTTCCGCATGTGGATGTCCATATTTATTATCTTTCCCATAACTTAATATCGTGACCTCTGGCTTTACAGCACGAATGAAATCCTCTGAACTACTAGTATTCGATCCATGGTGACCGGCTTTTAAAACTGTTGCTGACACATCATATTGCATCATTTCTTTTTCTAACGCTATTCCAGCATCACCTGTTAATAAAAAGGAGACATTGCCATAAACTATTTTTAACACAATCGAAGCATCATTATTATCTGATGCCTGCTCATTTGCATTTAAAACTTTCACAGTGACATCCTCATCAAACTTAATATTGTCACCTGGCGTCGGTACATCATAAGGAATATTTTTTTCATCAATCAGCGTCAACATTTCTTCAAATGTTTGAGATGTATGTACTTTTCCTGAATCGTAAAATTGCTCAATTGTCATTGAGTTTAATACAGGAATGAGCCCACCAATGTGATCAGCATCAGGATGTGTCGCCACTACTATATCGAGCTTACTCACCCCAATTTCCCTTAAATAAGAAACTACTTGCGGGCCAGCTCCTTTTACACCTCCATCTACAAGCATTGTTTTACCATTTGGTGACTCTATTAATATAGAATCCCCTTGACCTACATCAATAAAATGAACGCGCATATCATGGCCAGCCGTTACAGGGATTTTTTCTGTCTGGATTGCTTCCGTACAGCCTGCTAATAAAAAAATACAAAGGAGCAATACTATTATTTTTTTCATCTACTAACTTCCTTTCTATTTTTTCATTATACAAAAAGAGAGCTAGCCATGGGCCGCTCTCCTTTTTTTTAAACGAATATCCACCATAATATCATCGTAATAATTATTGTCACTAGACCTTGTAATAAGGTTGCAGACGTTTGTGCTTTGTAGGCTTGTGTGACTTCCATACCGCTATACTGTGTAATTACCCAGAAGAAGCTATCATTGACATGGCTAACTGTCATTGCGCCAGCACCAATTGCCATTACCACTAATGCTAAAGGTACCGCCCCTTCAATTCCAAGTGTCACAAGCATTGGTGCTACTAAAGTAGATGTGATCACAAGGGCTGTTGTGGAAGAGCCTTGAGCTGTTTTTAATGCTGCTGCTACAATAAACGGTACAAGAAGGAATAAAGTACCTGATGCAAACACTCCTAAATCCATTTCCTGTAGAAGTTCTCCGACTCCAGCATTCTTAATAACGGTCCCAAATGAACCGCCAGCACCTGTAATCAGTAAAATAGGAGCCGCTTCTTTTAAACTCTCACCAATCCAGCCAGTTAATGTCGTTTCATTGATTTCAGGAAGTAATAAAAATGCCGCTGCTCCCCCTAAAAATAAAGCTACTGTAGGGGAGCCTAAAAATTTAAAAACTGTATTGAATGTCGACTCTGTATCACCCACTAATGCTGCGATCGAACCTAGACCAATCAAGACAATTGGCAGAACGATTGGTAAAAATGCTTTAAAAGTTGATGGCATTTTGCCAAAGGATTTAATAACTTCCTCATAATCCAATGCCTCTACCTCATCCTCAGGTACTCTAATTTTTGTCGCTACTTTTACCGACCATAGATAGCCTACAAATGTCGCTGGTATCGCTACTAATAAACCAATAACAATAACTGTACCTAAATAATCTGCTGCACCAATATTCCCTGCAGCTGCAATAGGACCAGGAGTTGGAGGTACTAATACATGTGTCGCAAATAAGCCTGTCGCTAAAGCTACTGCCATTGAAGCAATGGTTACATTTGCTCGCTTTGCTAAAGACTTCTGCAAGCTGGATAAAATAATAAAGCCAGAATCACAAAATACTGGAATGGACACAATGTAACCGATTAAAGACATCGCTAATTGCGGACGCTTTGGACCTACAATTCGTAATACCACTTCTGCCATTCGATAGGCAGCCCCTGATTTTTCTAATATTAAGCCGATAATCGTTCCAGCGATAATGACTAGTCCAATACTTGTCATCAAGCCACCAAATCCAGTATTTATGCTTTCAACTACTGTTAATAATGGCATTCCTGAAGCAATCCCAACGAAGAAGGCACTAATTAATAGCGCTAAAAACGGGTGAAGCTTTAATTTAGCCGTCCCCAATACTACAAACAATACCCCTATTAAAATAATGATGAACAACATCTAGTCATCCCCCTTTTGTATGTAACACTCAATAATTTTCTTTATTTTTAAGCGAATAAAGTGAGCAGGTTCTTGCATGGCCTGCTGAACAGTGACCTCTTGATCTACTAATGACTCCACAACTGAAAAATACTTTTGCAATGTCCCCTTTGCCTTTACATCAATCCCACCAGACAATAATATTGCCTCTACGTTTGCTTGCTTAGCAGCTTTCGCCACCCCTAATGGAGCCTTACCATGTAATGTTTGTAGATCGGATTTTCCTTCCCCCGTAATCACTAATTGCGCATCTGCTAAATGGCCCTGTAACTTGACAGCACCCAAAACAATTTCAATTCCCGCATGAAACGTTCCTTTTAAAAATGCAATTAAAGCTCCTCCCATTCCCCCTGCAGCTCCCGCACCTTTATAATCATGAAGTCGAATGGAAAATTGTTTTTCTACAATATCTGCAAAATGTTTTAAACAATTATCAAAATGTACTATTTGATTTTTTTTGACACCTTTTTGAGGACCGAAAATGGCTGTTGCCCCTCGTTCACCTATGAGCGGATTATCAACATCACAAGCGATCGTAAATGTGGCATCTGCTAATCTAGCATCCATCTGTCGAATATCAATAGTAGCTAATTTCTCTAAATTTAACACGCCATTCTCAAGCTCTGAACCATCCGTTGCTAATAATCGCACTCCTAATGCCTTTAGCATGCCAATCCCCGCATCATTTGTAGCACTTCCTCCAATGCCGATAATAAACTTTCTAAAGCCTTGATCGAGCGCAGCTTTAATTAATTGACCCGTTCCATATGATGTAGCTAGATTAGGATTTTTCTCATTGTCTTGTAACAGCATAATCCCAGATGCTTGAGCCATCTCTATCACACACGTCTCTTGATCTCCTAATACTCCATATTGAGCCTGGATAGCTCTTCCCAATGGATCTAATACATTTACTGAAAAATATTGACCCTCAGTAGAGGTGATAAGCGATTGCAGTGTGCCCTCTCCACCATCTGCAACTGGTAATATCATTGTTTCAATCGATTGATCCGCATCCAAGATCCCTCTTTGCATTGATTTTGCCACTTCCACAGCTGACAGCGTACCCTTATAGGAATCTGGACTAATTATGACTTTCATGCTCTACCTCCACTTTTGTCGTCCCTTGATATTTAAATTTTTTCTTAGTTAAGCGCTTACAATTTATTATAATGACAATAAATTCAGAAAACATTATAATAGGTGTACAATTTATCTGTCCTATAACAGAGTTTTTTTATGCGAGGTGTATAAACATGTTGACGAAAAAATTAGCAGAAGAAATCGTACACCAAACGATGTTACGCTTACGTCACAATATAAATGTCATTAGCCCAAGTGGAGTCATTTTAGCCTCTGGCGATAAAATGAGGGTGGAAAAAATTCATGAAGGTGCACTTTATGTGGCACAAACAAAAAAGACATTGATTATTAATGAAGAAAATATAGAGCTGTATCCAAATACGAAACCAGGCATTAATATGCCTATTATGTATCAGGATGAAGTGGTGGGTGTTATTGGCATAACAGGAGAATCAGATGACATGCTTGATATTGCCAATCTTGTGCAACTAACAACAGAAATCATGACACATCAAGCAATTGTTGAATCAAAAAGCGAATGGCAACGGAAAAATAATGATTACATATTTGAAGCGCTCGTTCACGGCAGTAAGCTCGATGCTGCATTAAATGAACGAATTCAGAAACTCCCCTTTTCACTACTAGCACCCTTTCAAGTGATTTTAGTAAGCTTAAATGAAACGTCATACGCCGAAAATACAATCCCTTTCTTTTTTGAGGATTTATTTTACAAACAGCCTATTCTTGCGGGACATAGCCAATTACAGGAATATTATATCTTACTGTCAAATTATGGAGAACAGAGTTGTCGCCCCATTATTAAAGCACTACGCAAGCAAAAACAGAAGCTACCTTCGCTTCAAATAGGAGTTGGTCCTGTTGTCCAACATCTATCACAGCTTCCTTATAGCTACCAAGGCGCTAGAACTGCGCTTGAATTTGCTACAATCCAAAATGAATTAACCTTTTTTGAGGACGTCGAGTTATTTTCCCTTTTTAAGCCTCGAGAATCAGAAGAAGTACAAGCCTTTCAACATCGCATTCTTAAAAACTTAGATGCTAAACAGCTAGATACATTACAATCATTTTTTGACTGTAATTTACAGCTGAAGCTTTGTGCACAACAATTAAACATTCATCGTCATACACTTACTTACCGCTTAAATAAAATAAGAGAAATAACAGGCTATGATCCAACCTATTTTGAGGATGCCATTATTCTAAAAATGGCCTGTACATTACAAAAGCTTCAAACAATAAAGGCAATCTGAACAACTCAGATTGCCTTTATTTTATCCATTATATAATTCATCTAAAAACTCTAGTTTTTTCCCAATCGCATCTTCAAAGGTCATAATATAGGCTGCTGGATCTTTCGGATTATGGAATTGTGTGATTTTTCCCGTCTTAGGATGAACAAATTTAGAAGAGGCTCCACAGCCTATTCCTAAAATCGTTTGTACTTCTTCCATAATGACAATATTATAGATACTTTCTTCACCAACTTTACTATAGCCGACATTTTCTAAATTACCTAAAATATTTTTTTGACGATATAAATAGTAAGGAACATAGTTATTTTCCTTTGTCCAAACCTGTGCCATTTCCATCATTTCAGCCACCGTATCACGATCTGCTACTTTATATTTATCCTTATTACGAGTCATCTCGGACGCACGTTTGAATGATAATGTATGAACCGTTAACGACTCTGGCTGCATTTTAGCAGATTCCTCTAATGAATGCTGGAATTCCTCAATTCCCTCATTCGGTAACCCAATAATTAGATCCATATTAATATTATTCATTCCCGATTCTCTTGCAAGCCAAAACTTATCAATCGTTTCTTGCACCGTATGATGACGACCAATTGCTTTTAATGTTTCATCTGTATAAGATTGTGGATTAACACTAATACGATCAATGCCCCATTTTTTAAGTACTGCTAATTTTTCAGGTGTAATCGTATCTGGTCTTCCCGCTTCAACTGTAACCTCACGAATTGTTTCTGGATTTGGGAATGATTCATACATCGTTTGATATAAGGCATCCATTTCATCTGCCTCAATTGAAGTTGGTGTACCGCCCCCCCAATAGATAGAGGTAATTTTCATATTATTGTCCTTCAGCCATTTACCCATTTCACGCAATTCAATGTGTAAGCCGTCTAAAAAGGTAGTCACACGACCTTGCTTACGGTTGCTACCAATGGCGTAGGCTGGGAATGTACAATAGGCACATTTCGTTGGACAAAATGGAATACCGATATAGACACTGATTTCCTGACCAATTTCATCAATATCAGGAATGGTTACTAATTGTCGTTCTACAATTTCCTTTAAAAGTGCCACCT
Organism: Lysinibacillus sp.; assembly: GCF_032093475.1. NCBI lineage: Bacteria > Bacillati > Bacillota > Bacilli > Caryophanales > Bacillaceae > Lysinibacillus > Lysinibacillus sp. The sequence continues at coordinate 13,037 of NZ_DAMDAY010000090.1, forward strand.
TGTCTTCTGATAAACGAAAATCACGAATAAGAAGATCGGCAATTTCTTGCTCCGTTTTGCCTTCTTTTCTAAATTTATGATATAGCTTAGTTGGACGCACACCTGTTAAAATCCCCCACTGTTGATGCATCCCAGTATATTGCTCCAGAACATCTAAAAACACGTGTGACAATGCACGTTTAATGCGAATATTTAGCTCACGACCAGTTGCAGCTGATTCGTATTTTATGCTGTATTCATTTTTATATTGCTTTCCATCTACATTCAGAACTGCTTTTGTGGATATGGAAAAATTGTCATCAGTTAGATAATCAAATGAAGCGGACATATCTGCTCCATTTGAATCAACCTTCAGCTTTGAATCCTCAAAAAATAAATTCGCTATATGATTTAGTACGCGAATCCAATCTTCAGGATATTTTTGATCTATGTGAATAATTTTCATTTACTTTCGCTCTCTTCTTTTCTTATTCCTGATATATTGCAGATTTAAGTTTAACAAATTTCTATGACTTTAAGCAAAGTTACAATGAGAAACTTATAAATAACAGAATATTCAGTTTAAAATAGACAATCTATTTATTTGTCATTATAATTTTTACAAAAGGTGGTGTTGATAGTGTTTATTTTAAAAAATAGCAACCGTACAGCCATTTCGAGCTTTATTCATCAAATAGAAGTAATATTCCACCGGTTTGATTTAGATCGTTGTGATGAAAAAACATTATATGTGACTGTCTTATTTAAATACGGTACACATAAAGCTCTGTGTGATTTTATCTACATTATTGACCAGCAAGAAATATATGGTGCAATTTCTATCAACAAGCACTACGAAAAAGTAAGAGATTTTATTCAACAACACTTCCAGCAATTTGTGCTGTATTCAGATGAAATGACATTAGCTAAAACCTTTATGAAGACAGTATCCTTTAAGGAATGTCTTCAACAATTTGCCAAAAGGTATCCAACCTACTTGTCCTCGAATAAGTCCATATGCCTTGAGAATTGCTGAATGACAGGTAAATTAAAAAATAGTATGCCAGGAAATCCTGGCATACTACTATTTCTTTTATTTTAAATAATCTTCAACAAATTCAACAGGTACATATGTCTTTGTGTTTTTTAGTGTTGGTGCTACGGTTAATGTACGCAATGCTTTGTTATAACCAAATGTTTTGTCTCCACGAGTTAGTGTGTAAGACATATTTCCTTTTGAAAGAATAGCCCCTTTACTTGTAGATTCCACTTTATATCCTAGCTTTTCAGCAATGACACGTAATGGCACCATTTTTGTTCCAGCTAAATCATAAGAATCTAATGCGATGATGCTCTCAATTTCTTCATTTACTGGATTTGTCGTATTTGCTGAATTATCATTAAGAACAATCACTTTAGATGGTGTTGTTTGGGCTGGAATACTTTTAGTAGATGCCGTATAGAAAACAACTAGATGCTGCTCTGCTAAATCTTTAACGTCTACCTTTTCACCTTCTACATTGAGTAGCTCTGTCTCTTTCCCAATATTTAATTTTAGAATATCATACGTATTAGTTAAATCTTCAAAGAAATAATCCACTTCAACAAAGCCCACTTTTTCAGATTCAACAATAACAACCTCAGGATTAAATTGCGGTGGATAAATATATTTTTGAGGCTTATTAGCAAATGTATAAGCGATCACTTTATCACCTTTTTGAAGCGCTACTTTTTTTCCAGTATTATCAAATACAAGCGTATCTTTAGTAATTTCTAATACATTTGTTTGCTCGCCATCTTTGACTGTGTAATATGTAATGTTTTCTCCAACACGAATATCATCAACAGTACCGCGAGTATTATTGAAAATATGTACTGGATCTATTTGGATTTGTGGAACCTCCGCTGTCGTTGTATGTTCATTTGCTGATGCTACTGGCACAACGGCACTTCCAACTAATAATGCAGTCATGGCTACAGGTGCAAATTTTTTCATGTTCATAAAATCTCTCCTTATTGTTTGGATTCATAGGAGTAGTAGTTTTAACATGGAAAAAGTTTCATCGAAAACTGAAAAATACATTATAGATACTACATAAAATAAACTAAAAAGAGGAATTAAACAATATTATATTATTTTTTCTAATATGTTATATTCTTACTTGATTATTATTATAAGGAGATGTTGTATTGAAAAAGTTAATTATACCTATTTTACTATTTAGCCTTTTATTATTTGCTTGTGAGGCTCAACAAACAGAAGAACATTTTGTCCCAGAGCCTGCCAATTCTTCTAATGAAGAAGATTTAAATTTTTCTACTGATGAGTGGCAACAATTAGCATTTGATAGTTCATGGTATCGTAATCTGAATATTAATAGTGAAGATACATATTCTAAAATGGTAGATTTTGAAGGAGATCAAGTACCTGAAATTTTCATAGGTTATAATGGAACACACTATGGTTATATCATAGGTAAATACAATAAAGAAAACAAAACATGGTCGTTATGGACTTCCCTACAAGAAGAGACACCTATTCATGGAGAAGTACGTTTTAAAGGCTATTTGAAGGAACAAGACAATAAGGAGATACCCTTAATTACAGTTTTTAATGCTAATGCATCTAACTATTCTGAGGTGCTTCACTTACTAAAAGTTTCAAATGACAACAACAAAATTATTAGCGGTCAAACTTATAACCTCTCAATGAATAGAGAGTTAGTAATAGACAGTGCTAATTCATTTAGTATCCAAGCAGAAAGTTATTCAGAACACTATAAACTTCTAGACCATACAATTATAAATGAATATGGTACAACTAAGCTTTTTTCTGGATTACCTATTATTCAAAATGATAGCTTACTTACTCTTCTAAATCATAATTTCTTTCAAACTGGCATTATTTTTGGAGATTCTTATCCTACTGCCAAGATTAAAGCGGGTACTCCAAATTATGAAGACTTTTATGAAGGAGGCCTATGTTCTTTCTACGAAGATTATTTCTTTTGCCTAGGTGAAGATGAAATCCCAATTAGCCATTTTTATTTATCGAATTTTAGAAACAACGTAACAAAAGCAGATCTGGAACAAGCTGTTGGTCAAGGCATTCAAATTAGTTCATTTGAAAGATTTGAAAATCCTGATGATATTGTTTATTATGCTGATTTTGAATTCGATAACGTTTATTTTCATGCGGAGTTCAATCATAATCAAAGTGATGCAACTTTAGTGAATCTAACATTAAGCTTAACATTGCATAATAGCTAGAAGCGATAAACCACCAGTGAAAATTTACTGGTGGTTTCATCATTCGTTATTCTTTAACAATCTCACTCAAACCAGTAATATCGATACCATTTAATGCTTGGGTAGCTAGGCGGTCCGCTTCTGAATTGTCCTTACGCGAAATAAGCTGGTATTCCGCTTGGATGCTAAGCTGCTCTAACTTAGCATCAATTTTATCTGCCCAACTTGCTAATTCCTTTTCTAATGCTGGCCATTCGCCACTTAACTGATTGATGACCACCTGCGAATCTCCTATAAAGCGTACAGGTATATGGTGAACATGTAATAATTCTAGCTCCACTAAGCCTAAATAGAGCGCTGCATATTCTGCTTCATTATTTGATTTAAGCTCTGATGAAAAGGCATTTCTTCTTAAACGATAAGGCTTACCGTTTTGTTCATAATATATGGCACACCCTAGCCCTGCCTGCCTTGTCCCCCTGTCAAAGCCTCCATCAAAATAGACTGTAATATTATGGGGCTCTGTATCTATTTCCTTTAAATATGCTTTTAGTTCTTTTAATGTCCAATTTGTATTTTGTCGATCAATACAATGAAGGGACTTAACTCTTCCCGTTTTCTCCATATCCTCTGCAAGTAATAAAGCTTGAGCGGCTGGCATTTCTTCAGAACGTAAAACAGTTGTTGCTCCTTTAGGTGTTTTATAGGTCCATTCAATAAGTACATGCATAATATTAACCTCCAATACGCTTAGATTGAAACATAAAGTAAAAACGTGTACCGACCACTTGCGGATACACGTTCTTTTACTTACTTGTTATATGTGCAATTCTTAGGACAATTATTCCTTTTTAAATTGCTATTATCTTATTGAATCCCCTCATATAAGCCTTGGATCGGTTTTATTAAAATACGATTCACTTCTTCGATCACCTTGCTTAACTTCATTTCAGCTTCAAGCATAGTTGATATTTTTTCATTTTGCTGTGCGAGCTGTGCCGCCTTTTGTGCATAGACAAGCTCATCTTCCAAAATATCCTCACCAGCTAGTTGTTTTTTCTGTAAATCGATTTGGATTTTACGGAAGTTTTTAAAGACATTTAATGCCTCTTCATCATTTTTTACAACTTCAACAGCAGCCTTTAAAGCTTCAAACTCAGAAGTTTTACGGAATGTTGCCTCAAGCGCATTAATGTCATTATAAATATTAATCATTTATACAATCTCCTTTTTAAATAAAGTAAACAATTAACCCTTGCACAATCCCAATCAATCCACCAAGAACTGCACCTAATACGGTAATCATTTTAAACTCACGTTTTGAAATACCTAATACAAGCTCCTCTAATTTTGCTACCGGGAAGGAATCTACCTGTTCTCGAACAACTTCTTGTAGATTTAAACGTTTTAATACATCCTCAAGTTTTTCCTCTGCTTTCACAAAAGCTTTGTCAATAACTTGTGGAATTACCGTATATTTGGCCCACTCATTTCCTTCAGGCCAGTAATAAGAAATCGGTTGATTTAAACGTTCAGAAATAGCTAATTGCTCTTTTACATACACTTGTAATTTCGATAAAATCGGCTCAAATTGAATATCTTGTAAAAAGTCCATTGCTGGTCGATCTTTTAATTTTTCCCATTCCTGTGTAAATATTTTCGTTAGTAAAGTTGAAGTTCCTGGTGCTTGTAGAAACTTCACAAGCTCACGTTGAACTTTTCCAACTAGTGAGGAGGAATCACCTAAAAACATGTTGATCATACCACCAAGAGACCCCTTGGATGATAAGAAGTCATCAATCATTGCCTTAATCGTCATTTCGCCTTCAGGTGATAAAAAATAATCCTCACCCTTTTCCAAAATATGATGTACGGCTACAGGAATTTTTGCATCAATTGTATTTTGAATATCTTCAGACAACAGTGTACGAATTGATTTTGTTGATAGTGTATTCTTTACTGACGCAAATTGTCCCTCAACAATCGCTTCAACCTTCTGCTCAATGGTACTGGGCATGTGTGAAAAGCCCGCTAAGTTTAGCCAATCTTGAATTGTTTTATCGTTTGTAAAGATTGTTTCTTCAACCTTTGTTTGCACAAAATGTTCTACTTTGTCCTGGATATCCTTTGAGAAAAATTTCTTTCTAAATGTTTCAGGCGTTAATAAATAATTCACGACTGTAAGGCCAAGCTGCTTCGCCAATTCATCACGTCTTTTTGGAATAAGTCCTGGTGTAAATGGTACACGCCAATTTTTAATATATATCGCATTATGTGGGCGAAAAAGCATTTTAATGGCCAAATGATTTGTTACGCCCCCAATAGCAGCCCCAATAATTGCCATAAAAAGTAATGTCACTAGAAAATTGTCCATTAGTATCCTCTCATTTCAATTGTATTCATGATTGGCGTAATTTGTCGCCTTCTGCACTCATTATAGCAGAGCAATGTTTTTCAACGAAAGAAATACCCTCTTTAGAATATCAAACTTATTCTATTACTATCTATGAAAAGCGAATAGTTGCAAAAATACCGTTATCCTTGAATAATATGAACTACATAGTACAGAAATGGGGTTAAATGATGATTCAGCATTTCAGTTTTAAACCTTTATTTGAAAATACTCAACTTCCAGGATGGTCCATTTCGTTTTTTTATCTGCGAGAACGATATGCAGCTGAGTATTTAAAGGACGGCACAATTCAATGGATAGGATCCATTCCTCCAAATGAGGAAGATGTTAAAAAAATGATTCATGAGCTTATGCTTTTCCACGTATACGAGTAACAAAAATAGTCATTTTTTCATGATACCCCCGCATAAAAATACCTATATTTACTATAAATAGCACGCCCTTTAAGCTAATTATGTTGATTCATGTTGAAATTTGTATATTTTTCTTATACATTTAGGGTATTAATTTAATAGTAAATGTTTTTTATGCAGGGGGCCATTTTAATGAGTAAAGTCGCACTTTCAGATGATCTAAACAGCTATAATTCCAAAGCGTTAATTCGTACAAAAGTAAA
>NZ_DAMDAY010000091.1:0-19211 GCF_032093475.1 Lysinibacillus sp.
ATCACAGCCAAATGCCTATGTGATTATTGATGAAGACCCAATGTTTAGAGATGCTACGGGCGTTTCCACGCATTTTATTCATGCCAATATCGATCAGTGGCTGACTCAATTAGTTATTACGGAAACTGCTATTGAGGAGACTTATTTAGCTGAATGGCAAAAAGCGAATCAGCTTGCTTCTATGCATATTGAGCAATATTCAGAAGTAGAAAAAGATGAGGGAGCCATGGTCAGTCGTTTACTGAAAATGATTCCTGATGGTAGTGATATTTTCGTTAGCAGCAGTATGCCAGTGCGTGATATCGATACATTTTTACTAGCTACACCGAAGGATCTGCGTATTTTTGCAAATCGTGGTACAAATGGGATTGATGGCGTAGTGTCAACGGCAATGGGCTTCAGTCAAGGAAATGGCCGAGAAACCTTTTTACTAATTGGTGATTTAGCCTTTTTACATGATATCAATGGTCTCATTGCTTCAAGATATCAGCAATGTAACTTAACGATCCTTGTCATGAATAATGATGGTGGCGGTATTTTTTCTTATTTACCACAGTCAACAGTGGAAGCTCATTATGAGGACTTATTTGGCACACCAACTGCCCTTGAATTCCGTGATATTGCCAATATGTATGATATGGATTATATCCGTGTAGAAACGATTGCCGAGCTTTCCGAGAAATTTTCTACAAGCAAAAAACGTCCTTTACGTTTGATTGAAATATTTACTGATCGAACAGAGAACGTCACTGCCCATCGTGAGCTATGGAAACGTATTAATACGGAGTTAAAAGCATGACAAATTTAATGATTCGTGGTCTTGAAACGCATATTGAGATATGGAATCAAAATGGGATCCATACACTCGTTGCATTACATGGATTTACGGGAAGCACGGCTACATGGCACAAACTAGCACAGGCCCTACCCAATGTACGTGTCATTGCCATTGATTTAATTGGACATGGACAAACGGCTATTCCACAGCACTGTCAACGTTTCTCCATGGAGGAACAATTACAAGATTTAGAAGAAATATTTTGCCAGCTTCATCTAGAGAACTTTACACTGTTAGGATACTCAATGGGTGGTAGAATTGCTCTATCATATGCCCTGGCTTATCCAGATCGTATTCATCAGCTTATTTTAGAAAGCGCCTCTCCAGGCTTACGTACAGAAGAAGAGCGTAAGGAGCGTTGTGAGCGAGATGAAGCACTGGCACAAAAAATTCTAACAAATGGTTTGGAATCGTTTGTGAATGCATGGGAGAACATACCGCTTTTTAGTACACAGCATCGTCTACCGCAAAGTGTAAGACAATTCATTCGAGCAGAAAGACTTTCACAGAAGAAAGAGGGACTAGCGGGAAGCTTGAGAGGTATTGGTACAGGAGCTCAACCTTCAAATTGGGATAGATTGGCGCAGTTAGCAGTCCCTGTATTGCTAATTACCGGTTCAATGGATGGGAAATTCTGTGAAATTGCACTAGAAATGAAAGCGCTATTAAATACTGTTAGCCATATGACGGTAAATGACGCTGGACATGCAATTCATGTGGAAAATCCCGCTGAGTTTGCTACAATAGTAGAGGAGTATTTAACGTAATCTAATATTACGTTAGCGCCTCGCAAGTAACGAGACGAATTTAATGATATAGGAGGCTATTCAATGACACGTCAATGGACTACATTACATACTTATGAAGACATAAAGTATGAGTTCTATAACGGAATCGCAAAAATTACGATTAACCGTCCAGAAGTGCGTAACGCATTCCGTCCTAAAACGGTTATGGAAATGATTGACGCATTTTCACGAGCACGCGATGACAAAAATATCGGTGTAATTATTTTAACAGGTGAAGGTGAACATGCTTTCTGCTCTGGCGGAGACCAAAAAGTTCGCGGTCATGGTGGCTATGTAGGAGAAGATGAAATTCCACGTCTAAACGTTCTTGATTTACAACGTTTAATCCGTGTAATTCCAAAACCTGTAGTAGCGATGGTAGCAGGCTATGCAATTGGTGGAGGTCACGTTTTACATGTTGTCTGTGACTTAACAATTGCTGCTGACAATGCTCGCTTTGGACAAACTGGACCAAAAGTAGGTTCATTCGATGCTGGTTATGGCTCAGGCTATCTTGCTCGTATTATTGGACATAAAAAGGCACGTGAAATTTGGTACCTTTGCCGTCAATACGATGCACAACAAGCACTTGATATGGGCTTAGTCAATACAGTTGTTCCTTATGAGCAATTAGAAGCTGAAACAGTTCAATGGTGTGAAGAAATGCTACAAATGTCACCAACTGCACTACGCTTCTTAAAAGCAGCGATGAATGCAGATACAGACGGCTTAGCAGGTCTTCAACAAATGGCTGGAGATGCTACACTTCTTTACTACACAACAGATGAAGCAAAAGAAGGTCGCGACGCTTTCAAAGAAAAACGTCAACCAGATTTCGGTCAATTCCCAAGATTCCCTTGATTCTAAAGGGTTTAAGGCTCGTATCTTTAGAGATACGAGCTTTTTCTATGCCTGGAAGCAAGGGGTTACGATAGAAGAAGCGGATAGAATTAATAAAGTAGTGGATACAGCCCGTAAAGTGATGGATAGAACTAGGAAAGTGAAGGATAGAGGAGCAGGACATTACAATAAAAGTAGCGAGTAGCATCCCTAAAATAACAGACATGCAAATAGACAAAATAGATGATTAAGCGTTAAGATGTAGGGGATTGGAGTGACGAAGATGTATCCAAATTGGATTTTACAGCGAGCATATTTAACACCGTTACGAAAGGCATTAGCTTATAAAAATCAAAGCTGGACTTTTCAGGAATTAAATGAATTATCTATAAAACGTGCTCGTCAACTAGTAGGGATCGGTATTCAGCAGGGTGATCGAATTGCAATTATGGGACCAAGTAAGCCTGAACTGGTCATGATGATGTATGCCTGCATGCATTTACAATGTGAAATGGTGATGCTTAATCGTAGACTATCGCCGGAAGAGCTGGCCTATCAACTAGAAGATTCAGAGGCAGTGACAGTGTTAATCGCAGATGAAGATATAGAGAAGTTGCCTCCTGAAACAGCCCATTACTTATTTTCATCGATTGAAAATGGGGGGGAAGGCGAGTTAACTATTGAAAAGGAATGGCCATTAGATCAAACAACTACTATTATGTATACATCAGGTACAACGGGCTTTCCAAAGGGAGTTCGCCAAACAGTTGGGAACCATCAGGCAAGCGCAACAGCCTCTGTTTTAAATATTGGACTGCAGCCTCAAGATGTTTGGCTTTGTGCAGTTCCTTTATTTCATATTAGTGGGTTTTCCATATTAGTACGTTCACTTTTATATGGTAATCAGGTCTATTTATATGATCAATTTGATGCAGAAGCGATATCACAAAACATTATAGACGGAGAAGTAACCCATATGTCGGTTGTCGCGGTGACGTTGGAACGAATCCTACATACGTTAGAGCAGCGCAATATGAAAGCTTCACCTCATTTTAAGCTAATGTTAGCTGGAGGAGGGCCGGTGCCTGTCGATTATTTAGCGAGAGCACATTCTCTAAATTTAGCCGTTGCGCAAACCTATGGGATGACAGAGACATCTTCACAAACGGCTACTTTGGCGAGTGAAGACGCCATGCAAAAAATCGGTTCTGCTGGCAAGCCTTTATTTTTTAATCAAATAAAAATTGCAGATCCTAATGATAAAGGTGAGGGGGAAATTTGTATTCGAGGTCCTCATGTCACACCTGGCTATATTGGCCGTTTTGCACATAAAAATGCCACGATTGATGGCTGGCTACATACGGGAGATATCGGTTGTTTAGATGAAGATGGATACTTGTATGTGATTGATCGTAGGGCAGATTTAATTATTTCTGGGGGCGAGAATATTTATCCAGCAGAAATAGAAAATGTACTACTTACACATCCTGCGGTCAAAGAAGCGGGTGTATGTGGGGTAGATGATGAGCAATGGGGGCAGGTTCCCATTGCGTTCCTTGTGTTAAATGAGCCAGTGTCTGTTGAGCAACTACAGGCCTTTTGCTTACAAAAACTTGCTAAATATAAGATGCCTAAAGAAATTATATTTACAGACAGTCTACCGAGAAATGGAGCGGATAAATTGCTGAGAAGGAAATTATTACAATAAAAATAGATGAAAAGAAGTCTTCGTATGGAGGCTTCTTTTTTATTTTGTTTTTAAAAATGGAAACGGCTAATCCATCATGCGAAACATTTAAACTTTTAGCATGAAATTAAACATTCATTAACATAATAAAAAAAGAGAGGCATAAACTATTTAGTAAAGGAGAATGACTCATATGAGGAAATATATATATAATGTTGTCATTATATTATTTGTTCTACAAATGAGTCATGTGCAAGTATTTGCAAACTATCAAGAAGATAATGTAGCAACTGCTCATTCAATTGAAACTCTACAATCTCTCATTAATAAAGAAGTTATGCAGCTCTCTACAGAATTCTCAATACGCTATACTGGTGACATATCCGAGATAAAAGATGAACTAACAGAAATTACGAAAACTGCGATTCAAAACTCTTATATTTATACTAATATTTCTAGTTTTAAATGGAAATACGATGGTTATAACAATAATATTGTCATCGAATTTGCATTTACCTACCATATTTCACAAACAGAGGCAGCTTTTGTTGAGCAAACTTTATCAACCATTACTGCACCTATGCATGGATTAAGTGACATAGAAAAATTACAGGCTGCACATGATTTTATTGTTTTAACAGCAGAATATTCTAAGGAAACAGAAGGAAGTCAATATTCGCCCTACACTTTGCTTACAGAAAATAAGGGAGTTTGTCAGGCGTATGCGTTAGTGTTATATCGAATGCTGGAGATGTTAGGGTTTGAAGTGCAATATGTACCAGGCAAAGTGGGTGAACAGCTTCATGCTTGGGTGCTAGTGAAGCTTGATCATGAGTGGTATCATATTGATGTGACGTGGGATGATCCATTGCCAGATCGTAAGGGTGAAGTACGCTATCAATATTTTTTAGTGTCGGATCGCCAATTATCACAAGACCATACTTGGGACTACGCCCGTTTCCCGGCAGCAACTAGTGAAAAATATACAGATATACAAAAAGAAACGAAAAGACAGAGTTTGACAATGCCTTTACAACAAAGCTTTAATCAAAATGCAGGGATTTCAATAATTGCAGAGAATAGGCAAGCAGTAACACAATTACAGCCTACAATGCTTGTGACACAAAAACAAACAGAGGAAAACCCTGTTGTTCTGCACGATTTTAATGAATGGCCAAAGGTAGTAGTAGAGAGTTTAGTAAATCATTCAAAAGCAAAACGTAAAACGATGCTAAAATCAACAAGTAAGCTAACGTCTATCTATCGTACGGAAAAACGTATGCCACAAGAAAAATACGTCATAATAAAGGAGGTGTCCCATCTATTTTCGGGGCACCTCCTTACTCATTTATTGATCGTTCAAAGCTTTTTCTAATGTTTGAATATTTTTTTGCATCAGTGTGAAATACGTTTCATTATTTTTTTCATCATCAGCTGTTAGCACGCTTAAATTATGCAGTACAAGAGATTCTGCGCCAACTTCTTTTTGAATAACCTCTGCTAATTTAGAAGATACGTTTTGTTCAAATAAAATATAGTGTATATGCAATTCATTTGCTTTATCTACAATCTTTGTTAATTCTTTTTGCGATGGCTCATTTTGTGAATTTAAGCCGGCAATCGGCACCTGTGTTAAGCCATATTGACCTGCAATATAGCCAAATGCAGCATGTGATACAAAGAATGTTTTGTTTTGTGCTTTGTCTGTCATCGCTTTAAAATTATTATCTAAATCTTGTAGCTCTTTTACTAAAGCTTCGTAATTTTTATTAAAAGTCGATTCCTGAGCAGGCATTTTTTCAACTAGTGTATTTTTAATAGCAAGTGCTAAATCTTGACTAATTGTAGGAGATAGCCAAACATGTGGATCGATGTCACCATGCTCATGCTCGTCATGTCCGTGTCCATCATGATCGTGCTCCTCCTCCTCTGTAGCTGCATGATCATGGTCGTCGTGTACGTCTGCTTCATGTTCTTCTTCGGCATGAACATGGCCTGTGCTTACAGCTAACTTTTCATCTGAAACATTATCAGCAGTTGCCACCATTGTGACATCTTCATTTGCTAATGTTTTTTTAGCATTTTCCACAAAGCCCTCTAGTCCTAAGCCAATATAGAAAAAGATATCGGCATCTGCTAAGTTCATCATATCTTTTTGTGTAGGCTCAAATGTATGTTCGTTTGCACCGGCTGGATAAATAGAAGAGACGTCAACATAATCGCCTCCAATACGTTGAGCAAAATAGCTTAAAGGATAGACAGTTGTATAGACTGTTAACGTATCCTTTTCCTCAGTCTTTTGGGAAGTCGTCGATTTGTCTCCGCATGCTGCAGTAAATACAGCAAGAACGGCAACGAGCAATACTAAATATAGTTTTTTCATATAAGAAAATCCCTTTCTTAAATAGTAATGATTACGATTTGTTTTTTAGAACAGTTCTTATAATAACCTACTCCTTAAAAAAGTACAAGAAAAAAATGCCCCTCGAAAGTTATTTCTTTTTCGAAGGCCATTTTTCAGGTACAGGATCAAAGCCACCAGGGTGGAACGGATGGCATTTGGATACGCGGGTAATAGTTAAGATAAAGCCCTTTATTGCCCCATGCTTTTGAAAAGCTTCTAGTCCATAAGAAGAGCATGTAGGATGGAAACGACAAGTAGGGGGCGTCATCGGTGAAATGAATTTTCGATAAAACTGAATGAGCCAAATAAAGGGGTATTTCATCGTTGTTCATCCTTTTGCTGAGACGTCATTTGTTCAGGCTTTGGATCAATTGTTTGAGTAAAAATATTATTTTTTTTCTTCATAATAATAATGACAGAAAGACCAAACATTAGCATCATCATGGCAATCATAATGATAATTGGTAAAGGTACACCCATTGCTTTCACTCCAAGTTTATATTATTAAAAAGGCTATGTTTATGGCTCTTCTTGATGATTTTGCTTCGGCCTTTCATCGATTGTATGTTTAAAGGCATAAGCACGGTTGACACTAATAATCGTCGCAATTGTAATAACAATAACAATAATAACTGCAATTATTAAGAGCGTAGTTAAACTCATAGTATTCACTCCGTTCTTTGTTCATCATACCTATTATAAATTATAGTACCGTTTTAATTGTGAAGGAAGTTTGACATTCAAGCGAATAAAACGACTCCTTTCTCTCCATACTATGGAAAAAGGAGTGAATCGTAAGATGGATCGTCAGCGCGTATATTTTTCACTTGCCAATCGAACGTATTATACAAATCCATATGCAGGGCCGTGGAACTTTGAACTGAACGTAGATCGTCAAGCATTAGATGTTTTTGAAAGAATCTTTCAGCAAATGCAGCTGTTAGAAATTTCAAATGCATGGCGTGCCCAGCTACCGTATATACAGTATCACTTAGATAGAGAAAATGATGAAATAGATAAGCGATTAATGAAAATTTATGCACTCGTTCATGAATATGGGGATGATGATACAAAGGCTTTCGTGGAACAGCTTCCTTATTTCAATAAGCGTGTTTAAATAAAAAGGAAAAGGTCACTGAATGGACAGTGACCTCTTTCAATCTTAACTAATGGCTTTTAATATGGTAAAAACCGCTTCTCTCGGCACAATGATAGGTATAGAAAGTTGATCTTTAATAGTATTTTTCATTGTTGAAGAATAGCCCATACAATCAAGAATAAGCAAATCGGCTCCCTTATCTTCTAATAGTCGTGCTTTTGCTAATAGATGTCGAGCATTGAAGTGGTAGGGGGAGCTTGCTGAAAACATTACATTGAACTGTGCTTTTTGCCATTTGTCAGCAACAGTATGTTGTTGTTCAGGCTCAGGACCTATTAAGCCAAGTGTTAATTCTGTATGTAACCCTTTTACTAAATTTGTCATCATACGATCAGGAAGTAATAGATTGTTAGAAGAAAGCTTATTCGTAAAGTCTCCAGTACACATAAGTAATACCCAAGTGAATTCGTGTAGCTTACTAATGCATTGCTGAATATAGGGCATAAGCTTTCGTTTACTTAGCTTTACTTGCTCACCATTTGCTAGAAGTGTCACTAAAACATCTGTGTCTTCAATAGCTGGTGATAGCCTAGCAATTTCATCGGAAGAGAGTGAATCAAGTACACCGTATTCTTGAACATGGAGACCGGATTCTCTTAATTGCTGAATATCTTTAGCCATATCTTTGCGAGGGGCTTGACCAATTGTGACAACGGCAATGTTTGAATGTTTCAACGTGCTCACTCCGCTTCGTAATATTTTTTTCCATTTACATAAGTTTGTAAAACCTTTGCTTCTGTTTCAAAAATAGGGTGTGACCAAACAACAAAATCAGCATCCTTGCCTGCCTCCAGACTACCGATTCGGTGATCAAGCTGTACAAGCTTAGCAGCATTTATCGTAATACTTTTAATGGCTGTTTCTTCATCTAAACCATAGCGAATGGCTTCTGTTGCACAATATTTTAAATACTGAATCGGTACAAACGGATGATCCGTCATAATGGCAAAAGGTATATTATGCTCTTTAAAAATAGCTGCAATTGCTGGTGTAGAATGGCGTGTTTCATATTTAGATGGCGTTAGCATATAGGGACCAAGTGTTGCATGAAAGCCACTCTTCTTAACTGCATCGACAATAAGATGACCTTCTGTACAATGTTCTAAGTGAAGCTCTACATTAAATTCTTTGGCGATTCGTATAGCTGTCATAATGTCATCTGCACGGTGGCAGTGAATGCGAAGGGGCATGTCACCCTGTAGCACCTCAATAAATGGGCGTAACTCTGTGTTGTGGTTGATTTGATCCGTTTGTTCTTGTTCATTCAAGCGACTCGCACGTTGGAAACCATCTCGTAAAAGCTGGGCAATAGCCATTCGCGTCATAGGCTTTCTTTTATATTGATTGCCAAAGACATTTTTAGGATTTTCACCTAATGCTCCTTTTAATCCACTTCGTTCTATAAGAACACGGGAGGCGAGGGTAGGTCCTGCTGTTTTAAGGATGCTCCAAATGCCTCCGATAACATTAGCACTGCCTGGCCCAGTTTGCACAGTTGTCACGCCACCTTCCAGCGCATGCTGAAAAGAAAAGTGCCGAATATCTACACTATCTAAAGCATGCATAAGTGGTGTAAAGGGCTCACTATATTCATTGGCATCATTAATATCTTCGGTTACTTCTGCCCATGTTCCGACATGAGCATGAATGTCAATTAATCCAGGAGTGACATATGCTCCTTGTAGATCAATTAATTCAGCATCGGGAGGAGTATCCTTCGCTGGACCAACATAAACAATTCGCCCATCCTCAATCCATAACTGTTCAAAAATATTATTTTGTTCATCGACTGTGAAAATTTTTGCATGGTGATAAATAATCATTCTGTCAACCCTTCTTCCCGTGCATAAACTTTTGTCCCTTTAATATAAGTAGCGACAACTTGGGCGTCTAAATTTAATGGATGCTTATCCCATATGACAAAATCAGCTAGAAGTCCATCGCAAATAGCGCCTGTTTTATGGGCTATACCTAGAAAATTAGCAGCCCCTGTTGTTAATGCATACAGAACATCCTGGCGTGTCATTCCTTCTCTTACGGCTAGGCAACCTTCTAAAGTTAGGTGGGATGTACTACTAACAGGGTGATCCGTACAAAAAACAAATGGAATATGTTGATTGGACAGATGGCGGTAAAGTTTTGGCGATAGTGCCATCATCTCATTATGCTCAATATAGCGAAATGTTGGTCCCGCAATAACCGTATTAAAGGATTCCCCCTTAAGTAAAGGAACTTCAGTACCATGAATAATATGAAAATCGAAAATAGTGCCAAATTCATGTTGAAGTCGTCCAACAAATTCAATATCTACTGCTTTATGGGCCCGAATAACAATTTTTTTAATCCGTGGCTCTTGCTGCTGAATTTGTTGCAATGTTTCCCTAACTATTTTGGCAATTCCCATACGAGTTAATGGCTTTTTCTTTTCAGCAAAAAATGTACTTTTTGCCTGATGGCCGATGGAGAAGGAATAAGCAACATCCTTTATCAGGACCATTTCATCGACCGTTGTATGTGTATGATGGATGATGGCTGTTTTCGCACCAATTAAGCTTTTAGGGGAGGGAACAATGTGCGATGCTGTTACTCCATGAGAGACTGCCTTTTGGAATGCTGCATCAAATGGATAAATGCCATCAACTACAGAATATTGAAGATGGGAATCAAATTCATAACTATCATCGCCCTCCCAGCGAATCCCTATTTCAGCTAAACCAATTTGTGAACAACTGTCGATAAAGCCAGGTGTAATATAATAACCATCTAAATCTATTTCTGTTTCAGTTGTACGAGAAGATTGTTCGAAGTATTGCCCCTGTACTTGAAACGACTGTTTATCAAAGCTACGAGTCTCAGAGTTAAAAACAAGTCCATTTATATATCGAGTCATTCGATCAGATCTCTCCTTATGAAGAGAAAAGCGGAGACAAGATCTCCACTTTTCTAGTTTAATTATTTTGCGATTGATACGTTCGTACCGTTTGGATGCACAATTTGTACGGAATTATCGGCAGAGACCTCAAAGCCCTGTACTTTTTTACTCACACCTGCAACAGTTTGAGTGGCTTCTAATTCGATACGTGGTACATCTGCTAATATTAGTTTTAACGCTTCTTGGTATAATTTTGCTCTTTCTTCTTGAACAACTGTTTCTGATACCGCGCGTTCTAATAATTTATCTACTTCTGGATTACTATAGCCTTTACCATTACCTAAAGCTCCAATTTGATTTGTGTGATATAACTGATAAAGGAAGAAATAAGGATCTGGATACCAAGTCCAGCCCCCAATGTTCATTGGGGCATTTCCTTTTGCTACAGTATCACTGTAAGTACCCCATTCAAGCACTTTAATTTCTACATCAATGTTTAGGTTTTTCTTTAATTGACTTTGGAAAATTGTAGCGTAAGGCACACGTGCTTCTGACACAAAAATCTCTGTTTTGAAGCCATCAGGATAGCCAGCCTCTGCTAATAATTTTTTAGCTTCTTCAGGATTATATTTTGGTACTAAATCAATTAACGATTGATCATACCCCCATGAACCAGGTGGTAATGGTAAGTAAGAAACATCTCCACCACCCCATTGGTTAACCCCAGAAATAATTTCCTCAACATTCGTTGCCATATAAATAGCTTCACGAACACGTTTGTCAGCAGTAGGACCTACCTTATTGTTAAGATCAAGATAAACAATAGATAGACCAGGATTCGTTAAAAGTTCAAGATTGCTATCTTGCTTGATGATTTCACGATTTTGGCCTTTAACATCCATGGCAATATCAATATCACCAGAACGTAATGCATTCGTCATCATGTTTTGATCTGAGATAAACTTCATTGTTAAGTTATCGATATTCGGCTTATCACCCCAATAATTTTCGTGACGAACTAGTTTTACCTCTTGATCTTTTTTCCATTCTTTTAATTGGAATGGACCAGTACCAATGAAGTGTTCAGAGAAGTTATCGCCCCATCCTTCGACCTCTTCTTTTGGAATAATGATATTTCCTGCATCCGTTAGCATAGCAAGGAGTGCAGCATTCGGTGTCGCTAAGTGAATTTCTACTTCATAATCTGATAACACTTTAACTTCCGTCACACCACTTAAACGATTCATAGCAGATTCTTTGGCAGAGCGCTCTAATGAATATTTAACGTCTTCCGCTGTCATGTCACGTCCATCTTGGTATTGACCTTTTTGGAATTTCACACCTTCGCGTAATTTGAACGTATAAACTAACATATCATCAGAAACTTTCCATTCTGTTGCTAAAGATGGAATGATATCAGATAAATCTTTGTTATAAACAACTAAAGTATCACCCATTTGACGCATAACTTGCGATTCATAAACCCCCGTATATTTGATAGGGTCAAATGTTTTGGCATTGGCTGAAAGGCCAATATTTAATGTGCCACCTGCAGTGACTTCTCCATCCTTTTCATCTGCTGAATTACTTTTCTCTGTATTCCCACCACAAGCTGCTAAAACACCAATTACTAAAGTTAAAAAGAGTAGTAGTAAAGATTTTTTTACGTTGATTTTCTTCATATACGCTAGCCTCCTTAATTTATGTTTCACAATATGAACCGTTGATTCAAAAATGGTAGGTTCGACAATAAAATTAGCACACTTGTAAATAGAAAGTAAATACAAAATTAAAAAGATTCAGAAAAAATATATTTACAAACAATTATTATGTAGTGTAGTATTTGGTTATTCACAATATGAACCACTGATTCTAATAATGAAAAGGAGGTCTTGCATAAGATGGGCTCATTTATTTTAAAAAGGTTAGTGAACCTTATTCCAACACTGCTAGTAGTAGGGATTATCGTCTTTATTATTACGCGAATGATTCCAGGCGATCCAGCTGCAGTTATGCTTGGGCCACAAGCCAGTGTGGAAGATGTAGAAAATTTAAGAGAAGAGCTAGGTTTAAATAAATCAATGCCTTCACAATTTATTTCATATGTAGGAGACTTGGCGCAGTTAAATTTAGGATATTCCTATTCTTATAGTGAGTCTGTCATCGGGCTTATTATCGAAAGATTTCCTAACACAGTCATACTTGCATTAGCAGCTTTGTTAATAGCCGTCATCATCGGAATACCAGCAGGCATCCTAGCGGCTAGAAAGCAAAATACAATCATTGATTATATTGTCATGCTTGTGTCATTAGTAGGTGTATCTATGCCAATTTTTTGGTTGGGGATTATGCTTGTCTTATTTTTCAGTGTCAATCTTGGTTGGTTCCCTGCGACTGGAATGGGGAATATCAGTGATGGTCTTTGGACATATGTGAAGCATTTAATCTTGCCAGCATTTGCTTTAGCAACAATTCCAATGGCGACCTTCGCACGGATTACACGTTCTAGTATGCTAGAGGTTATTTCACAAGATTATATTAAAACAGCTCGATCTAAAGGGATCAAAGAATATTTAGTGATTGGGAAACATGCATTTAAAAATGCGCTAACACCTATTTTAACGGTACTAGGTATGCAAATTTCAAATTTACTTGGTGGGGCGGTTTTAACAGAAACTATTTTTAGTTGGCCTGGTATGGGGCGGTTGATTGTAGACGCTATTGATAAACGTGATTTTGTAGTCGTACAAGGAACTGTCATTTTCATTGCGTTTATCTTTGTGCTTATAAACTTAATCGTCGATGTGCTTTATAAAGTTGTAAATCCTAAGGTCAACTTAGAATCGGATGGGGGGAAAAAATAATAATGACTCAAGCAATCGTCAATGAAACGAGAAAAAGAAATACATTGTTGCGGAAGTTGCTAAAAAATAAATTAGCATCAATTGGCTTAATTATTGTAACGTTGATGGGCATTATTGCTATTTTTGCACCTCTGATTGCTACCCATCCACCGAATGAAATGCTTGTTGGTAAATCATTTTTACCTATGAATACCGAGGGACATTTACTAGGAACAGATAACTATGGTCGTGATTTGTTTAGTCGGTTAGTTTATGGTACTCGAATTTCAATGATTGTTGGCATTGCAGCAGTGTTATTTGGCGCTGTGTTTGGCACGTTATTAGGCTTAGTTGCAGGATATTTTGGTGGTCGTATTGATTCTATTATCATGCGCACAATGGATGGTCTTTTCGCATTTCCATTCATTTTACTAGCGATTACGTTAATGACGGTATTAGGACAAGGGCTTGTCAATGTTATTGTTGCCATTGGTATTGCTAATATCCCAGGGTTCGCAAGGCTTGTTCGTGGCCAAGTATTAAGCGTTAAAGAGGAAGAATTTATCGAAGTCACTCATTCTTTAGGCGCTACACATAGACGGGTAATTTTTAGTCATATACTACCGAATTGTTTAGCACCATTAATTGTTTACGGAACGATGAGTACAGCAGGCGCTATTATTTCAGAGGCAGCCCTTAGCTTTTTAGGTTTAGGGGTTCAACCACCAACCGCTTCCTGGGGCAGTATTTTAAAGGATGGTAAAGACTTTTTAGTATTAAACCCCCAAATGGCAACATTTTCAGGTATTTGTATTTTACTAACAGTTCTTGGTATTAACCTTTTAGGTGATGGATTGCGCGATGCATTAGATCCGAAAATGAAAGTCTAATGGAAGGGGGTGGAGTCATGACTGAACGTTTACTAGATGTAGAAAATTTAACAGTAGAATTTAAAAGTAGCGGCTCTACGATGAAAGCTGTCAATGGAGTTAATTTACAATTAAATAAGAAGGAAACATTAGGCATTGTGGGAGAGTCAGGGTCAGGAAAGAGTGTGACTGCTACTGCTCTTATGCGTTTAATTCCATCTCCGCCAGGAAAGATAACGAATGGAAAAATTCAATTCAATGGCCGTGATTTAATGGCTATTTCTGAGAAAGAAATGCGTAATGTACGGGGCAATGAAATGTCGATGATTTTCCAAGATCCAATTACAAGCTTGAATCCTGTACTAACCGTGGGCAATCAAATTATAGAGGTCATCCAAGCACATGAAAATATATCGAAAAAGGATGCTGCTTTCAAAGCTGTAGATATGTTGAAAATGGTAGGCATTCCTGAACCTGAAAAGCGTTTGAAAATGTATCCACATGAATTTTCAGGTGGAATGCGTCAACGTGTCATGATTGCTATTGCACTTGCTTGTAATCCAAAGCTACTCATTGCCGATGAACCAACAACTGCACTAGATGTAACCGTGCAGGCTCAAATTCTTGATTTGATGAAGAAATTACAGCAAGAACATGATACAGCCATCATTATGATTACGCATGATTTAGGTGTCGTTTGGGAGCTTTGTGACAAAGTAAATGTCATGTATGCAGGACGTACTGTGGAATCTACAACGACAAGACAACTCTATGAAAAACCGTTACATCCTTATACTTGGGGATTATTAGAATCTCAAATTACAATGGGCACACAAGGTCAACAAAGATTACCAGCCATTCCTGGTAGTCCACCAGATTTAACTATGCCACATAGCGGCTGCCATTTCTCAGCACGGTGTCCTTTAGCAACAGATCTTTGCCGTAGTACTGTTCCTGACTTAGTGGAAGTGCAGGATAATCATTTTGTGGCTTGTCATTTACAATCAAAAGAACAAATTGTCGCAAGGAAGGAGGGAATTTTTAATGCAACAGCACAATGAACTTGTTTTAAAGGTAAGTAATTTAAAAAAGCACTTTCCAATTAAAAGTTCAATTCCTTTTAAAAAATCGACTCAATTTGTGAAAGCAGTAGATGGCGTAAGTTTTGAGTTATATAAAGGAGAGACACTTGGGATTGTTGGCGAGTCGGGTTGTGGTAAATCAACGGTTGCCCGTTTAATCAACCAGCTGATTTCACCAACGGAGGGAGTCGTGGAGTTTAAGGGAACAGATTTAGCTAGTTTAAATACAAAGGATATCCGTTCTGCCCGAAAATCGATACAAATGGTTTTCCAAAATCCTTATGCATCACTGGATCCTCGTAAAACAATTGAATATCTCATTGCAGAGCCTTTAGTCATCCATGGTATGGGTGATGAAGCATCACGCAAAAAGCGTGTCATTGAATTACTTGAAACAGTGGGATTAAGTGCATACCATGCAAAACGTCATCCACATGAATTTTCGGGTGGTCAAAGACAACGCATTAATATTGCTCGTGCCCTTGCACTCAATCCAGATATTGTTGTATGTGATGAACCTGTTTCAGCGTTAGATGTTTCCGTCCAAGCACAGGTTATCAATCTATTAAAAGATTTACAGAGAGATTTCGGCTTAACCTATATATTTATCTCACATGATCTAAATGTCGTGAATTATATGTGTGATCGCATTGCAGTTATGTATTTAGGTAAAATTGTGGAAATTGGCACATACAAGGAAATTTATGAAAGCCCTCAACATCCATATACTCAAGCCCTGTTATCAGCCATTCCTAAGGAAAATCCTTTCGATTCAAAGGAACGGATTATTTTATCGGGTGATGTTCCGAGTCCGGTAAATCCTCCGAGTGGCTGTGCATTCCACAAGCGTTGTCGCTTTGCTACAGAAAAATGTGCAGAGGTCCAACCTACACTTGATACAGTGACAGCGACACATCAAGTATCATGTCATTTATTCAAGTCAATAAAACAAGAAGTATCATCGATATAAATAAAATTTAGTTAATAGAAAAAGGAGCGGACTAATTATGTCATTGAAGCATGTTATTGAATTATACGAGGTAATGGATAGTATCAATGTAAATGGAGAAACAATTAAAGAGTATTTACACGATATTGATTCAACAGCAGATGTCAAAGTAAAAACGATTCAAGGTGAAAGTGGCTCGACAGATTTTGTTCGCGTTCTAGTGAAAGGAAAGAATGGTAAATCCTCAGGTGGGAATGCACCTACATTAGGAATTATTGGTCGTTTAGGGGGTATTGGAGCACGCCCTGAAATGACAGGCTTTGTATCGGATGGAGATGGCGCTCTAGCATGTATGGCAGGAGCAGCTAAAGCCATTGATATGGCCCTTAAGGGTGATCAGTTAGAAGGAGATGTTATTTTCTCGACGCATATTTGTCCAACAGCACCAACCTTACCACATGAGCCGGTGCCATTTATGAACTCACCGGTGGATATTAGTGTCATGAACGAAAATGAAGTAGAAGATACGATGGATGCGATTCTCTCGATTGATACAACAAAAGGCAATCAAGTGTGTAACCATAAAGGGTTTGCTATTACACCAACAGTCAAAGAAGGTTACATATTGAAAATTAGTGATGATCTTTTACATGCTTATACGCAATCAGCAGGAATTTCACCAGTTGTACTGCCGATTACGATGCAAGATATTACACCTTATGGAAATGGTCTATATCATATTAATAGTATTTTACAACCAGCTGTTGCAACATCCAGCCCTGTTGTTGGTGTGGCGATTACTACAGAATCTGTCGTGGCAGGCTGTGCGACAGGTGCAACACATGTTACAGATGTTGAAAGTGTTGTGCGATTTGTCTTGGAAGTAGCAAAAACATACGGTGTTAAGAAGTGCTCCTTCTATGATGAAGAACAATTTACCCATATGAAAAATTTATATGGTAGTATGAGTCACTTACAAACGAAAGGAAATGAGGTGCACACACATGAATGATTTACAAGCACTGAAAATGCAATTACTCGATGCAGTCGAAAATCATCAAGATGAATTAATTGAATTTTGTTCAAAACTTATTCAAATTCCCAGTGTCAACCCTCCAGGAGATACGACTGAAATAACAGCCTTTATCGAAAATTATTTACATGAAGTGGGCATTACGTACCAAAAATATGAAGCTGCAGATAAAATGTTTAACTTGGTTGCCTCTATTGGTAATGGTGAAGGAAAAGAACTTGTTTATTGTGGTCATACAGATGTTGTACCTGTGGGCGATTTATCGAAGTGGGATTTCGATCCATTCTCAGGAGAGGTAAAGGATGGCTGGATGCTTGGTCGTGGTGCAAGTGATATGAAAGCTGGTTTAGCGGGTATTATTTTTGCGACAAAGCTACTAAAGAAAATGGATATTGAATTACCAGGCAAATTAACGTTGGCGATCGTACCAGATGAAGAAACGGGTGGAGAATATGGTGTTCCTTGGTTGTTAGAACGAGGTTTAGTAAAAGGAGATGGCTGTTTAATTGCAGAGCCGTCTTCACCGTTGAATCCTACAATCGGACAAAAGGGCTCTTACTGGTTTGAATTAGAAGTACGTGGGGAACCAGGACATGGAAGTCTATCTCCTTTAGCTGGACGAAATGCTATTGTCGATGCCATTCGAGCTATTCAAGAGATTCGTACATTATGGGATATGGACATTTCCATTCCTGAAGAAGTACAGCCACTTATCGAAGTATCAAAGAAATACATGCGTGAGGTGGAGAAAGATCGATTGAAATATCAAGATGTTTTAGAGAAAATTACTGTAAATATTGGTACAATTGAGGGAGGTACGAAGTCCAACGTTATCCCAGATTATTGTAAGGTACAGGTTGATTGTCGCTTACCTTTTGGTATTACACAAGAACAAGTAACAGAAATTTTGAAGAATAAACTAGATAGTTTAGCTATCGATTATTCGATTCAACGTTTTGGCTTCAAAAGCGTAGCGAATTATACGCCAGCTGAAAATCCTGTGTGTCAATCGATTGTGGACAATATTTCATTTGTTACAGGTCAAGAGGCATATGGTGTGATGCAATGGGCAAGCAGTGATGCTCGACATTTCAGACAATATGACATTCCTGTATTACAATATGGTCCAGCGTATTTGCCAAGTATTCATGGTTATAATGAAAAAGTGCGTGTTGAGGATATCGTACGCTGTGCAAAAGTATATATTACTGCTGCTGTTGATTTCCTATATCAAAAGTAAGAGATTAGCTACTCTCTTACTTTTGATAAAGTGATATCAGGTGCTGACGGCTGCTAAATCTTTCAATTATTCCCCCTTAAGCGAAAGATTTTCAGCCGTTTGTACAGATAAATAGATCAGAAGGATGAGAGATATGCTAAAGACGTTAAATTTATCAATTGCAGTTTTAAAAATGTTTACAAAGGAAAAGCCCACATGGGGCGGAAGAGAGTTAGCAATGGCGATGAATATGAATCATACAAATTTATATCGCATTCTTGAAACCTTTGAAAATAATGGCTTTATTACGAAAGATCCCGTAACTAAAAAATACTCACTTGGTATTGCATTATGGGAAATTGGTATGAATATGTATGATTCATTAAACATAGATCAGCTATGTATGCCAGTTCTTGATCAATTAAAGGATGTCACTGGTGAAACTGCTATTTTTACAGTTTTGAATGGACTGGAAGCGTTAACATTACTAAAAGCAGAACCTGTAAATAAGGTGAAATTTACTGTTTCAAGAGGGAGTAGGTCTCCGCTTTACGTAGGGGCCTCCTATCGCTCTATGCTTGCATTCCTAAATGAAGAGCAAATTGCAAAGGTTATTGACGAACCCTTA
>NZ_DAMDAY010000092.1:0-19211 GCF_032093475.1 Lysinibacillus sp.
TTGAATACTGGGGACTTATGGATGGTTGCAGCCGTCTGTGTATGGGGACTTTATTCGGTTTGTAGTAAATGGGCTATGAAAACTACTTCTCCGTTAATGGCGACATTATACGCAGGTATATTCGGTGTGCTCATGCTTGTACCGTTTACAAGGATGGATTTTACCATTTCTAATATGGATTCGGCTTTCATTCTTTCACTCCTCTATACAGGCATTATCTCTACTGTTTTGTGTATGGTATTTTGGAATATTGGGGTACAGAATTTAGGGGCAACAGCCTCTGGTATTTTTTTAAACTTTAATCCTATTTTCACGGCCCTGCTTGCCTTTTTGTTTATCGGAGAAAAGCTGTCTTGGTTGCAAGGGGCTGGAGGACTGATCGTTATTATCGGCTGCTATTTATTCACTCATTTTAAAACAAAAATACCACAGGCTTCTCCGGTATAACATAAAGAACTCTTATTCAACTAACTGGTGTTAGTTGAATAAGATATCATCATTATATATCCAACCAACTTTCAAATTCAGTCGCATCTTCTAGGTTAAAATAATTGCAGATTCTAACAAATTCTTCCGTGTCAACCTTGAAAGAGATAGAAATCAACTACGTTCACCAAAACGTTCCTGCTGAATAAAGGTAAGCTTCAATCAATTAAAAATTATTCATTTTAACATAAAAAATCAGCTATTCCTTCTTGAGAATAGCTGATTTTTTAGGGTTGAATGGTTGAATGACTTTAACAAGCACTCCACCGTAACCTATGTAGTTTTTACATATTTTGTGGTGGAATGATACCCATTACAAGTAAGATAAAGAAAACCAATCCAATAAGGAAAAATAGCAGAGACGCCAAAAAGGTCGGACCAAGTCGAACCTGGAACCGTTCTCGCTCATGAATGATACCTGTTTGTGCACTCACTTGGGATGCAAAAAGTCTAGACATAGCTCCACCACTGCTAGAAAAGTAGAATATCCCTAGAGTAAAGGCAACACCAGTGAAAAACATCACTTCAATAAATCGTACCGAGAACATAGTGGCAATCCAATACGTCAACACTATTTCCACAATCCATGCAATGACCATAATAATGACGTGTTTCCTACACATTCTAATGGCTCCCTTCCCCTTTAATTACTACATCTACGTCGTATATATGGGGGAAGTTTCGTTTTTTCTGAATTTATTGTCATTTCTATCGGTCTTTTTTCGATATTTAAATGCCATCCTCTAATTGTATTCGTTTCTGTTGAATGATTTCACCTTCTTGCTGAATTGTAGTTTTCCTTCTTCATCAAAAATAAAAGTACTTGGATAATTCATCACTACAGAGCTTTTTTTGTAGTATCCCCTTTTTGTCTATAAAAATCGGATACTACGGCCTTCGCAAGACTATCATAGGCTGTGGCATTAATTGCGTTGATAGAATACCTCTAAATTAGGTACTCTCCTGTTGACATGGGCCACACCGCAATACCCAAAAATTAACATTTTCCCCATTTTCGATGATTGGTCCAATTGTGTTAAAGCTGTCTCATAATTAATTTATTTCGTACCATCCTCTAGTGATTCATAACCATAATAAAAATTATAAAAATAGCCCCAACCGTGAAAGGAGGGGCCACTAATTTACGTGAACAACTTTTTATTTTTATAAGCTATGAGGCTAACGACAAGTAGCATCATGGAAGACACGACAAAAACCATTCTTATTCCATACCATTCCGATAAGATGCCCAAAATGAAAGAAGAAATGCCAAATACCCCAGTAACAATGACATTTAAAGAGGTATAAACGGTTGGTAATTTTTCCTTGGTGACACTTATTTGAACGATGGTCTGTTGTGGGATGTTTTTTAATTGTCCACAAATGCCAATCATAAACGAGCAAAGTAACGCCAAAAGTGCTGTCGGACTAAAGGCAAAGAACAATGTGAAAATAGCTGATAACAAAGCACCTCCACAAATGAACACTGCTTTTTTACGATCGACAACTGAAGTCCATTTTAGACATATCATACTCCCTATAATCATTCCAATGAAAAAAATGCCATTGAGATAACCCCACCATTGAGAGGAAACCTGCAAAGCCTCCTCAACAAAGACAAGCAAAATAGCTGCGACCCACGCTGCACCTGCAATAGATTCTAGTAAATCCATACGTGCCGCTATTTTTAGCACAGGGCTTTGCAGAATGGTTTGCCAGCCTTCGACTAGTAATTGCCGCTTTTTTGTCTGCTGACTTTGTTTCCAAGGGACATCTGGTAAAAGATTTAAAAGAACTGTTGCCAAGAAAAAAAGAAAGACAACAACCCATAAAAGTTGAGATGGAGTAAAAAGAATAAGCAAGGAACTTCCAACGAACCAAGAACCCACTTGAATGGATTGAATAACCGATTCAGCTATACTATTTGCTCGCAACAAATCCTTTTCCTCCACATAATGAGGTAACAAGGATTGACGAATGGGATTGGCACACCCATCCAGTAAGGCAATTATCGCAATCATGACATAAATATAGACAACGATTGGCTTAGCACCTACCCATTCTACATAGGATGCAAGACCAACGAGGACAGCTGTTTTACAGCCTTGAGAAATAGTTAGCAAACGATTCAAAGGACACTTCGTAGTAAAGATTGGTGTCAGTAGGCTTGAAATCAACATACTGGAAGTAATAATAAATGGCACCAATGCCGTTGAAATAGCGGAATTGGTTAGACGATAAATGATACTAATAACACTTACGATATAGAGGATATCTCCTATATCCGCAAGAGATTGACCTGTCAGTAAAATTGAAAAAGAACGGTTTTTTTTATTCACTTTTTATCCCCCATAAAAAAATTTTAGCTTTTTATGGGGATGTTTAAATTGGACCGTTTTGCATTGGCTAACTCCTTTATATGCCTATTTGAAAAAATAATGGGGGACGTTATTTTTTCATTTATAGGTGACTTGATATCATTTCAAGAAAATTCGAAAGTATTGATCTTATTTTAACATCACTTCCCATTTGATTCCAGAACACAAAAAGACCAGGAGCTCTTCAAATATTTAGAGTCCTGGTCTTTTTGTGAAAAGTGAAACTTACTAGGTTGCTTTAGTTTTTTGTATTCTACTATTACATTAGTCGTACCAGCTTTGCAAAGGTTACAGGTTTCTCGAAAGAATTTTAAAAAATGTTAATCATCCTGTTTACCATTTTCCTGTTAGACGTTGTACCGTTTTAAGGTAGCCCGTTCAAACACTAATTGAAAAATACAAATACAGCAGATCGGGAGGTATAACTAGACTCCTTACCTCTTACGCAAAGCATTGAACAATAGGAAAAGAATAAGAAAAAGGCCGATTACTACTAAAGCTTTAAATAAATTGTGGGCAATGTTGAATTGATGATACGTATACTCTCCGTCTCTAATGGCTTTCAGGTAGGTCCCTTTGTCAACCTGTACCGCAATGGCAATCTCCGTATCTATCCCCTTTATAGAAAAATATTTTGTTCCTTTTGGATAAGCATTTGAAAAATTCCCTCCATATTCCTTCATATCTGAATACTTCGTGACCGCTCCAATTTTATTTTCAATCGTTGTTACTTTTTCATCGGTCACTTCATACATATAACCATCCCAAACAACAAAGGGATAAACCCAGCTTGTTGCAACAGCGTTGGCAGGTATTATTATCATTATTAATAAGCAGAAGGAAACCATACGTAGATAAGGCTTCATGCATATCCCCCTTTCCATCATTTTACTTATTAGACTGACAATTGAAGAAAACGTTACATTTTTTTGATTTGACTTCTATTTCATTGGATGCTAAATTTACTAAAGCAGTAATTTACTAAATTACTAAAACTGCATGACGAGGAGTACGGAAAATGAAAATCCCAACACATTTAAAACATAAACCTGTTATCGTTGCTGAAAACTACGCTAATATTGACGGGCGTACAGCTTATCAAACAGATGCTCAAGGGCTTTCTCTTGGCTTGGCGCAATGGAATGATCGAGGAAAGGTTGATATTTCTGCGAAGGTTTGGCGACATACAGGTGGCAAATGGTCGCGTCAATCAGAGGAGCTTCCATTGCATCGTGTTCTTGACCTGGCTATTTTAGTATGTGAAACACAACTTTATTTTAAGGAGGCGTATCGTCACGAGCATCTATATGATGAGGAAAACCCTATTATTAATCGTGTAGGCTTACAAGGAGACGCTATGACTGTAGAGGTTTGTACAGAAAATGAACAAATTAAAGAGGATATACAGCTTTTTCAACAGGCATTAAATAATGATGGTGAGCTGATTGGTGAGCGCCTTCGCACACTATCTCGAATCTTAAAAGAAATGGGTTATTAAAACTCAAGAGGAACTTTAAAATGAATGAACAAATGTTACAGGAAGATACAAAACTGAGAAAAGCTTTTTTTAATTTTTTAATTCCCGTTATGTTAGCGAATGTGCTACAGTCGGTTGGTCAAGTTTTTGCCATGTTTTTAGTTGGTCGCAATTTAGGAGTCGATGCGCTCGCTGCCATTTCTGCATTTTTCCCATTCTTCTTCTTTTTAATGGCTTTTGCGATAGGTATTGGGTCAGGTAGCTCAATTTTAGTTGGGCAAACATTTGGCGCTGGCCAACATGAGAAAATGAAGGAAGTCGTTGGGGTAACCTTAGCCTTTACAACCATTTTATCCATTGTCGTGGCAATCTTTGGTGGCTTCTTTATTGAATGGATATTACGCTTTATGCAAACACCAGCTAATATTTTAGACATGAGTATAAGCTATGCACAAATTTTATTCTTCACCTTACCAATTATGTTTTGGTATATGGTGTATACAACCTTTATGCGTGGCGTCGGTGATTCGAAAACACCATTTTTATTTTTAGTCATCAGTGTCGTGTTAAATATCGCCTTCCTTCCACCGCTACTTTTCGGATGGTTTGGCTTGCCAGCATTCGGCTTAAATGGCGCTGCCTATGCTTCTGTGTTATCCAACCTTGTAACGATGATCTTGTTACTGGCTTATTTGCATAAGACAAAGCATTTACTGCGTTTAGACAAATCGATCTTACAGCATTTTAAATTAAAGAAAGATATTTTAGCTTCCCTATTAAAGCTCGCGATTCCATCAAGCATTAGTATGGTTGCCATCTCTGTTGCGGAAATTGCTGTTATTGGGTTTGTCAACGTCTATGGTTCTGATGCCACTGCCGCTTATGGCGTGGTCAATCAGGTAGCTAGCTATGCACAAGTACCTGCAATGAGTATTGCCATTGCTACTTCTGTCTTCGTGGCACAGGCATTAGGTGCGAATTCTACCGAAATGATCAAAAAAATTCGTCAAATGGGTGTGCGTATTAATTATCTTCTAGGTGGCGCCATCATTATTTTGATGTATCTCTTTGCAGAGCCGATTTTGGCTTTCTTTATTGATTCACATGATACGGTGCTCATCGCCAAGGATTATTTATATATCGCCTTTTGGAGCTACTTAATTTTCGGACATACACAAACTGTTTCTGCTACGATGCGTGCTACTGGTGTGGTGTTATGGCCAACTATCTTTTTAGTTATTACGATTTGGGTAGTTCAAGTGCCTTTAGCATTCCTACTATCCCACCATACGTCACTGGCATTAAATGGTGTTTGGTTAGCCTATCCAATTACCTTCTGCGTACATTTCATCATGCAATATGCGTACTTCAAGTTAGGCTGGCAAAAACGAACATTAAAAGCTATGCTAAGCGAATAACATCTTTTTAAACCAACAAAATGACCAGGTACTCAACAATTGAGCCCTGGTCATTTTGTGAAAAGTGAATGTTACTATATTGCTTTAGTTTTTTGTATTCTACTAATAGAGTAGTCGCTTGATGTTTCAAAAGGTTACAAAAAACTAAAAAAATTTTTCTAGTTTTTTTCTTCTAGTACTACTAACCACAATAAGGCGATAAAAACAGAAAAACTGACTAGCATGAAGAAGGTGTTAAGATTAAAATATTGATTGTTAACATGAATCGTTAGCCCCGACGTGATATCCAATAAATATTGTTGATCTGCATACCCGTATTGCTTTATCAACGCCTTCTCTATTACCCCTCGATAATTAGCAAGCTCCATTCTTTGATACATAATGCCAGCAATAATATGAAGAGATGTGAAAAGGAGCCCAATGATAACCACCTGTTTTGTTAGCTTATAATAGCGAAAAATCCTTTGCCATAACAAAACCATAATGATAAATAATGGAACGACGATCATAAGGAGCAGCAAGGCAGGATTCCCATTGCCAGAGGAACTGCCTGGTGTTGCCGTCATTAAATGAATGCCCATGAATAGTACCAATACTATTAACTGAACAGCGAGTAAAACTAGTTTTGTAGCCTTCAATACATCTCCCCCTGTACCAAACATACCTAAATGAATTTTGAAGAAAAAGTTATCCAGTGACCCCCTTCATTTTTTTGCCATCTTCTACAAACACAATACTATAAAAAAGCCGTCTTTTGTCTAAGCTAACAATATCAATATAAAATACAATGTCAAAGCTATTCGAGTGGAGAAACGATGAAAATATATATCAAATTGTTAACGATTATTGGATTGACGACCTTACTCGCTGGGTGCTTGGATATGACCGAACCACAAAGAATGTACTATATCAATGCAGTAGGCGTAGATTTTGAAGATAATGAGTACGTAGTGTATTTACAAATCATTAATTTTGCTGACGTTGCAAAATCTATTCAAACCAGTACAGATGTAGCGCCTGCTGAAGTGGGGCGTGCCACAGGAAAAACAATAGAAGAAGCTATTTATAAATTGTATCGTTCGTTGGATCAGGAGGTTTTTTGGGGTCATATGCGCTATTTAGTTTTTTCAGAGCGGGTTATGGAAAATGAACATATTATTCCTGTTATTGATACATTTATCCGTTTTCGGGATACAAGATACCAAATTTGGGTGTACTGTACAAAAAATCCTGTTAATGAAGTGCTGCTTGTCACACCCATCCTAAGAAATTCGCTATCCTCATCTAAATTAAGTAACCCCATCAATCCAACTGAACAGGAAACCTTTATTGAGCCGAAAGATTTAAGAGATATTATCATCGGGTTAAATGAACCAAGTCATGAAGTAACCATCCCCTATGTGTCCATTAAAGAAGATTGGCAAACAGCTGAAGAACAGTTAGAGGAAACTTATTTTTCAGGGGTAGGAATTCTCTCGAAAGACGGCTTTAAAGGCTTTTTGCAGGACAATGCGGCAAGAGGCAATCAATGGATGCATAATAGAACAAAAAGAGGTGAAATCACTGTTCAAATAAACGCAAATAGTGACGAAGCATTAACAGCTAGTATAGAAAAGATTCATATCGATGTGAAACCACTTGTCAAAAAAGAGATTGTGACATTTGAGGTTGAACTAAAAATCAATGCAACAATCAATGGATTTAGAGGAAAAATATCCGAACAAGAACTGAAACATCAAATTTCGACAGAGATCAAAAAAGAAATCCTACAAACTTTTCATGAGGGCTTAACATTGGATGTTGATATCTTTCGTTTGTCTGAGTTTCTGTATCGAGACAATGTAAAGACATGGAAAAGGCTTGAGAAGGATGGGAAAATTCCATTAGATGAGCATTCTATTAGTAAAATTAATGTGGAAGTAGCAAAAATCAATCCGGGTCGAAAAACATTTAGTGAGACTATACAAGAATAAAGGACAAGGCCATGCGACCCTGTCCTTTTTGTGTGTGAGTTTATATGTGCATGCAGACAGGATCTAGTTCTAAACTTGCACCTTTTCCCACATAACCATATACTAAATACGAATATTTTTAGTATAAAATATGCCTTTTTTGTAGGAAATTCACTATTATTCCTAGGCAGTAATCACTTTTAAAATCGGAGGTAACTGTCATGTATAAAACAATTACTTTTGCAGTTGATACGAAATATAACAATCCAATACAAGAAACTTTTACGTTTGAGCAATTAGGGATTGATGAACAATTATCGGACATTGAAATGAAAAACAAATTGATTTTATATTTAAGAATTGGGTCAGTGATCGACTCAATATTTCCCATAGTATTGTGATAGAAACCGAGACTGAATGACTATCCTCTAACTAGGCGTCTTCCAAATTCATAACTTCTGCATGCAAGCTATTGGCAAACTCATGGATTTGTTCCATTGTGACGATAAGGAGAAATTAAGGAAGAGCTTGTGTATAACATTGTGTACTCACAAGCTCTCTTTCCTTTACAAGATTTTGCTCGCAAACAATTCCGCTTCTATTCCTTTCATGATGTCAAAAGCTCCATTTGATTGATTTGAGCAAATAACTACCTTGATTGAGCTGTCTGGATAAAATGCTGAGTGAAAGCAAACTCCCGGATCGTACCCCATAACATGATATTTTATAATAGCACGTTCACTATTACGCTTAATCCATACACCATACCCATAACAATCGCTTTCATTAATTTCAATATGAGGCGAAAGTAAAAGCTTTGTTAAATCTTCACTTAAAAGTTCAAAGTTCATGAGCGCATGCCAAAATGTCGCCATGTCTGTTGCTGTTACAAATGCTCCCCCATCAGAACCTCCCTTTACCGGTAATGAGTAAATATTTGTTTTCCACGAACCGTCTGGATTGTCTAAGTATCCTAATGCCGTATTAGCTGGAAGAGAATCTAATGAGAAATAGCCAGATTCCGTCATATTTAATTGATTAAATATATTTTGTTGAATGTAATCAGAGAAAACCATTCCTGATCTACGCTCAACAATTAATCCTAATAAAATATATCCAGCATTGTTGTAATGAAATCTTTCACCTACTTCATTTTTCATAGGCTTATTCTGAAATAAAGGTAGGAAATCACTCAATTCTCGAAGTTGATACATTGGATTTTCAACCCATAATGCTTCAAAATCCTCCATTTCTTCCTCATCAAAATAATCCGGTATCCCCGAAGTATGGGTTAGTAGATTATGAATGGTAACTTTTGCATCAAAATTTTTAACATCATGATGTAGACATTCACTTAATCTCGTGTCAAAAGAAAGCATTCCTTTTTCAATAAGCTGACAAATAGCGATTGCCGTAAAAATTTTACAACCAGAGGCAATCCCAAAACGAGTGTTTGCGTGATTTTTGATTTGTTCTGAGCGATTAGCATAGCCAAAACTTTGATTGAGGAAAGCAACCTTCTCTTGATTTTCCACTAGTACCGTACCCGAGAATTCATTCTTCTGGTGAATTTCCATAACGATGTTTTGTAATTTTGTCTGCATAAATTTCCTCCTTATTCCTTAAATTTCAAAAAGCAACTCCTATAAAAACAATAGCCATTTACTTGCATTTTCACAAGTTTATTTAGTTTCCTACAGCTTAATTTATCGTGCAGATTCGCATAATCATGTAAGGTAAGGGAACAATAAGAAAAAAGAGGATGTGTCATCGTGGATTTCCTACATAGTCAAGAATCACTTACTGCCATTCAATGGATACTTCGTGCCATTGTCGCCTTTTTCTTTTTACTCTTTGCTACAAAAGTTATGGGGCAGCGTTCTATTTCCCAGCTAAGATTTTTGGACTTTGCTATGGCCATTACGCTTGGGAATATTATTGCCCATCCCTTATCTGATGAAAGATTAGGAATGAAGGGTTCCATGATCACCATGGCAGTTTTAGTTTTTTTATACCTCATAGGTGTTTATTTGAGCCTAAAATGGATATCGTTTCGACATTTTATTGACTCTCCTCCCATTGCACTAATTAAAAATGGAGAAATTATTAATAACAACTTACGGAAGGCTAGGATTTCTGTTGATTTTCTTTTATCTGAATTAAGAAAGGAAAAAATCGAAGAGATTCAAAATGTAGCGCTGGCATTATGGGAACCAGATGGATCGATTTCTTGCTTTTTAAACACACAATATCAAGCACCCACGCGAGCTGATTTGAAATTACAACCTGAACCCTTTTTTCTACCAAAAATCCTTATTAAAGAAGGAAAGATTGATTACCATGAATTAGATCAAACAACAATTACAGAAGATTGGTTAACAGATCAATTAACGTCAACTTATCAAGTTGATTTAAAGGATGTCCTATTAGCTACAATTGATCAACATAATAAATTACATGTATTTCTTTATTAATATACGTTGTGTAAAGCTTTACACTTTCTATTCCGCTGGATGAACCATTCCATTACGACTAAATTAGGCACCCAACATAGCCAGGCAATGATAGCATAGCTAGTTTCAAAATGATCAAAGCCAAATACTACCGTGAATAAAGGGAGCCATATTCGTAATGTCACCGCTGCAAAAGTTAAGGCATAATTTCTTAGCATCCATTTTTGATGTTCCTGAATGTTTCTTTGTTTAATTTTTGTCAGTGCAAGACATACCGTGATTAACCAAGATATTGATAATGTAGCAAAGCCTAGCCGCGCTAACCATCCCCCTGTGGCGTAATAGGCTAGATAAAGGCCAGCAACCCCACCAAATAAAATACTGACGATATAAATCGTCCCCCATCTTCTATGACGCTGCACATTTTTCTCTCTTATCTTTGAAGATAGTGTAAATGGGCCGATTACTAAGGCGAATACACTAAAAAGAATATGTATATATAGCATGATATACCACATTGAATTCAGAGAAGCATTGAACATACGCTTTAATTGAACAAAGCCTGCTTGTTGTGCATCGAATAGAAAATATTGAATGATTGAATAGCCCGCTATAAAAAATGCCAGAATGCTGATCATCCACATGTTCTTTTTCATATTTGTAGCTCCTTTCATTCCTAGCGTATCATTGAAATGAATGACTTCTTTACATAAACAAACAAGTGGTTGTACAAAGTAAACAAGTGGGCAATTTTCACATGTGAGCTATTCACAACAATTCATTAGACAGGTAAAACGTTCGACACCTGGATATTTTTCTCCTAAGCTGGTAATTTGAAAGCCTATATTTTTATAAAAATTCACAGCATCTTGATCTGTTTCAGCACAAATTGAAGAAAATGAATAGCGATCTCTAATATACTGGACCATTTCACGGCCAATTCCTTTGTCACGATAAGCTGGGGATACGGCAATATGGTTTCAGTTCACATTGTTTTTGGTCTATTTTTGCTATTCCTATACATCCAACAATATTTTCTTCAATGAAATAGCCATATAGCATTCTTTCGGGACATTCGATATAAAGACGATATTCGCTATCCACTTTTTTTGTGGCATAGAATAATAATGTTTTTACTTCTGGTTGAATGGTCTTTGATTGAATAACTTTCATAGAATTTCTCCTTTCTTGTGATTGTCAAATACTTGACCTATACTATAGATGTTAAAGGAAAATTTAGGAGGAAATAGTATGCTCGTAAAAGGATATCAATTTAAGCTACCGCTATTTTACTGGTTACTTTTAATACCAACCTTTTTACTGACAAGTTACAAAGCATTATTTTTTGATTGGCATATACAAAATTTTTCATTTAATGAATTAGAGGATTTCGGTCGATATGTACTGGTACTAGTAACAAGCTTAATTGAGGCATTTATTTACGTACTTATTATCCGACTGATTGTGTATTTGCTTCAAAAAGTATTTAACAAGACATAAAAGCCTATACGACTCTCCTAGTTTATCATCTGATTCCATGTTATGATTTCCACATCATCCACTCGCACTTTGCCT
The DNA here is from genome assembly GCF_032093475.1 of Lysinibacillus sp. Lineage (NCBI taxonomy): Bacteria > Bacillati > Bacillota > Bacilli > Caryophanales > Bacillaceae > Lysinibacillus > Lysinibacillus sp. The sequence goes on from NZ_DAMDAY010000092.1 coordinate 11,740, forward strand.
AAGCTTAAAATATGTGGAATATATGCAAACAGCCCAAAGTTCTTGCCTTTTTCTTTCTCCGTTATAAAATAGTCAATGGTTGCAGTTGGCAGTTGTGTCAGCTCTTTATATTCATCCATCATCAATATTTTTATATCCTCTGCCGCTATTTCTCCCGCTGGCCCTTGATAGTTGTCTTTTGAATATAGGTATATGACATTTTGATTAGGCGCTAGTTTTTGTATTGGAATTCGATAAAACGTTAAGTTTTCTTTGATGTCAATTTCTAGCTTAGTTAACAAGCTATAGATGTGAAAAGGGTGGATTGGTAAGAAATGTACAACATCGTTCCACAAGCAGTTTAAGTGAGGGATTTTCCTCGTTAACAGTTTCATTCGCTCGGGATGATCAGAATACTTTTTTGTGTATCGCTCATATAAATGCGGGGATATTTCCCTAAGCTGATGTAATGGCATCAGCTCTTGACCGACCATTTCTCGCGGAACCATATGATATAAATATCTCTGCATAAAAAACACCTCCGACCTTATAATTCTTCATATATTTGGAAAATCCTCTATATGATACAATAAAATGTAAAAAAGAAAGGAGTGTCATCATGGGTTTATTATTTGTCATTCTTATCATTGCTGGAATTATTGCGATCTATGATTCCATTAGACAAGTTAATAAAAATATTTTGGCGCAAACTGAAGAAATAAAACGGTTACGGGAGGAGATACAGGAAAGCAAAAAAATTAAGACCACTTCTGCAAAGTGATCTTGCGTACTAATTACTTTTTGGATCATTAATTGAATTAGCTAGATCAAGAAGCACATCTACTGATACCTGATCTGCGACATCACTGTCAATACTGAAGACATACTGCCAATGATCTCTTTCAAACACCAACAAATGAAAACCAATTCGCGGATTTTCAATATAGGCTGCCTCCCTACCATTCTTTAAAAGAAAGACATCGGTCACATACTTTTCAAAAGGCATTTTATCCTGAACAGGTCGAATATCAATTTTAAAATGATTTTGTGGCAATTGATCATTCATCATTACTATTTCCAGATTAGTATGGCCATTCATTTGATTAAATCGTCCAAAGCGGTGTGTAAAACTAATTGGTGGAACCTTTAAAGGTAGCTTCAGCTCTGTTTTATTATACTGTTCGAACTCTTTTAAAGCAGCCTCTACCGTTTTATAGCCGATTGTAGGAAGAAACTCTTCAAGAGGTTGTGGAGAATCACTTTCATTGGCATAAACGTAGTCCGTTGTGGCAATATACAGACATCCAACAGATAGCAGTAGTCCTATAAGCATACGCCTGTTCATTTAAACGCTCCTCTATCTTTTTTAGTATATGTTGTCCTGTTGAAAAGGAATTATGCCATTTTCTTGACACCTCATACGCTATTGTTTTATTCGTGCAGGAACTTGAATAAGCACATATTGCTTCGTCCACATTTCTGTCGTGATAATCGTCCGTTCTTCATTTTTTTCGAAAAATAACCCGCTCCCTTCCTTCTCAAGAAATACCCAACCCTCATTCTCCATCAGTTGTTGAATATCCGCATCAACCTTTTGTATGCCCATAGTGGAAATCGCTGTGATGTACCAAGTAGCATTATGATCTTTAGAAAGTTCTACTAAATCATTCGATGACGTATTTATTTTTCGAATAGCTTCCTTCTGTGTAATAGAGTCTATGGGCAGTGACGGATAATAGATCTTATTACTAAAGATAATGATTGCACCAACTGAAAGTAGCGCAACCAGTATACCCAACTTTTTCATCTTGTCACCTTCCCAAAAAGTTATTCTAAACTAATTAAAATTCCATTTTATATGATATAATTGTAATTAATGTAAATTCTAGCGAAAGAAGCTGATTCAATTGAAGATGAAAATATGGTGGTTACTAAATATCGTTTGGCTCATTATTTTTGCTGCTGGCGCAGTTTTTATTGGCGTGAGGAAAGTCGATGGAGCAGGAGCCGTTCAAACGCCTGAAATCAAAATGCTGTCATTCGGTATTTTAGCCGTAGTATTCCTGTTTGTTATACTTTTCCAACTCATGCAACTGGCCATTATTCATTTTATGGATAAAAAAAGAATCCAATAAGCTCTTATCTACATAAGCCCTTTGTGAGACCTATCGTTCAAACGGGGCTTTTTTCTTTTCTTCCATAAAACAAAACCAACGACCATAGTAAAGAATAAAAGGAATCCTAAAAGTATGACTGTCAATGGATCGATAATAAAAAAATAGCTATCTGTTAGTTGATAGTTTGCACTGCCTAATTGCATTTAGAACCCTCCTCCAGTATCATCCTACATCAATCTCAACAATCGTAGTCATTTTTCATATTTTACCCTATTAAGTAAATAAACTGTATACTATGTTATAATCTGGTTTAATAAGATTTACTATGGGGTGATAAAATGATCATTCGAAAGGCTACCTTGAAGGATGCAACGGGCATTGGGAAAGTCCATGTGGATAGTTGGCGGACTACCTATAAACATATCGTGCCAGATGACTATTTAAATAATTTATCCTATGAACAAAGAACAGAATTATGGGCACAACAGCTTGCAGATAGTAATAAGTATATAGTTGTCGCAGAAAATGACTTGGGTGACATCATTGGCTTTGCATCTGCGAGTAAAAGAGACACCAATCCCCTTCCAAATTCAAATTATGTAGAAACGCTCTATCTATTAGAAGAGTACCAAGGAAAAGGAATTGGAAAGCAATTATTGAAAGATTTATTCGTCTATTTCCGTCTGAAAAATGATCAAACTATATTTGTAGAAGTACTCGCTGAAAATAATACTAAATATTTCTACGAACATTTTGGTGCAACGCTCAATACATCCCTGCAGGTTACTATTGGTGGGAAAGTTTTAGAAGAATTAGTTTATGAGTGGAATGATATAAATAAGGTTGTCGCATTACTTTCTGATTAATTAGATGAAGACTACCCTTATGGAGTAGTCTTTTTCTCAACTATTTAGATACTGATTCAGACCACTTTTTAGTTAAAATTTGTTTGTTGGTTGTTGTTGAGGATTATAAACAACAATAGAAAATAATACCACAATAACCATTGTCCCTTTTTACATCGTTATGTTTACATGGGAATATGTTACACTGAAAACACGACTATCTTTTATTTTTAAAGAATAGGAGGGTTTAAGTTGGCAATTGGAATGGTTATTGTGACTTTATTGTTGGTAATGTCTATTGTATTTATGATTGGGCTTGGTAAATCTAAAAAAACGAAATGTATCATTTGGGGAATAACAATTATGATTGTCATAGCTCCTTTACTGTCATGGCTTATTGCTATACCCTATGGAATATCGGAAGGAGATGGGTTTGCGGCAGTAGGACTACTGATAATTTTGTTTCCCATACTATTTTTAAGCGGACTGGTTACACTTCTAATAGGAATATTCAAAAAAAATCTATAATCTTGCGTGTTTGACAAAACACGCTTCTTCTTTGATGAATCGGTAAATAAATTTGCACCTCCTCTTCCCCATCCTCCATTGGGTGATACGTCTCCACAATATATGAATCTAGATTTCTTGTATAATTTTTTTCATTAGCCCACTGTAATAAATCTAAATGGAGCGTACCGATTTTCGATACTTTCCCTCTTGTTGTAACATATTGATGAGTTGTTTCCATAAACGCCATCCCTTGGGGCACATCACTAGATGCCTGATCCACCATTAATCCTACATAATACTCCCCTACGCGATGGTTCTTATCTCTTTTAGGCTCAAACAAAGCCATTTCAATTCCTGTATGATTTTTTATTTCTTGAGATCGATTTAATAATTGTTTTGCAAGAGCAGGAACTTCCTTATCAAAATTTTCAAATGCTCCTTTCCCAGTTAACCCAACTACTTGAAACGTTCTAGAAAGAATTTGGTATGCCACTTGTATACACCCCTAACGATTTTTATAATTACCTATTCTCTTGGAATTATGAAAAGTCCTTTTAATTTCTCCAGAAAAAAAGCAACCGACCTAGCCTTTCCATAAAAATGGTCGGCTGTTGGTCGGTTGCTTTGATGAATTATTAGATTAGTCTTGAATTGCTGCGTCTAACGCTACAACAATCATGTCATTGAATGTTGTTTGACGTTCTTCTGCTGTTGTTACTTCGCCAGTTAAAATGTGGTCACTTACTGTTAGTACAGAAAGTGCTTTACGGCCGAATTTTGCAGCTAATGTGTAAAGAGCTGCTGATTCCATTTCTACAGCAAGTACACCGTATTGTGCTAATTTTTCATTTTGGTGCTCATCTGAGTAGAACATATCAGCTGTGAAGATATTCCCTACTTGTAAGTTAAGACCAGCATCTTTTCCTGCATTGTATGCTTTTAATAATAAATCAAAGTCTGCGATTGGTGCGAAATCAATAGCGCCGCCCCAAATGATTTGGTTCATACGTGTATCCGATGTTGCTGCTTGCGCTAAAATAACGTCACGTACTTTTACATCTTTTTGAATTGCACCACAAGTACCTACACGGATTAATTTTTGAACATCATATTCTTGCATTAATTCTGTTACATAGATGGAAATAGATGGCACACCCATACCTGTCCCTTGTACAGAAATACGTTTACCTTTATACGTACCTGTATAACCAAACATATTTCGTACTTCATTGTAGCAAGTTACATCTTCTAAAAATGTTTCCGCGATGTATTTTGCACGTAATGGATCTCCTGGAAGTAAAATTGTGTCAGCAATTTCACCTTTTTTTGCATTAATATGAACACTCATACTGCAATCCCTCTTTTCTGTCAGTTATCACTATAAATAATACTGTGTTTCTGTCATTTACGCAATGCTAGACGTCTAGCAACTAAAAAATTATTTATAGTATTCATACAATTAGGCATGCTCTTCATAGAGTGCCCATAAAGTATCAAATGTTTCAATTGTTAAGTTTTCCGTAGCATAGGACTCAATATAGTCGGACAGCTCATGAAAGTCTGTGCTTTGTTTTGGAAAATTATGCTCATGGAACATTTCCTCTGCAAAGCGTACTTTAGGGTCAGTCCAATCACCACCACGATATGTGAGGACATACAAATAGAAACTTTTTTTCATCAAACATTTCCCCTTTTATACATTAGCTTTTGCTAGTGTATCAAAAAAATAAGGATTCGTCATAACTTCTACTACTAAGATATTTTACCTATCCAGCATTTTAGCACTATATTCTTGGACTATCCTGACTTTTGTCATAGTCTCTTTTTATCTGAAAAATTTTAATTTTTAGAAATAACAATAGAAATATCTAGTAAAATAAGATAAAATTGAAATCGACTATTGAAAAAAATAGGAAGGTGATGGCGATGAAAAAGACTAAAAAAGCGCGAAATACAGTGAAAAAACGCCCGTCTCTCTTTAAAAGAAAGAAAGCTTCAACACAAGAGACACTTGGGAACGATCTCCCTCCTATTAAAGAGAAACGACAACGTTTTTATCATTTAATTCGGGGCAAAGTGCTTATTATGTTTGCACTACTTATTGTGATTAACGGTGTTATGGGTATATTGTCGTATGTCAATATACAGAATTTGCAGCAGCAAATGGAGGATTTCACTAAGAAAAATGTCCAGGAACAACTAACCGTTAATCAACTTGCCTATGAAATTGCTAGACTGACAAATTTAGAACAATCCTATTTAATTACAGGTAATGGCATTTATTCTACTTCTTATCATTTAAAAATTGATACCATTAATAAAAAGCTAGCTGCATTAAAAGAACAATTTAAAGATCGGCAATTAGAGCTTGGTCATATGCAGGCCATCGAACAATATTATAAAAATTATCTTGATTACTCAGAAAAAGTGATGACGATGCGCGACGAGCTAGGTCTTGAGCAGGCTCGTAAGCTGATGATGGGTGCTGCTGGGGAAACGATGAAAACACATATTGATAATAATATTGAATCCATTAATGTGGTCATGGATGATGCCAATAAAACCAAATTGGACAAGCTTAATCAACAGGTCAATATTTCGATTACTACATTCTTTATCGTATCTATCATAGGCTTTTTAGCTATTATCATTTTTGGCTTCATGCTCTTTAAATCTTTAAAACGCAATACCCAGGCAATTAACGATTCTATCCTTGATATAGCACAAGCAGGAGGCGATTTGACGAGACGTGTAAAAGTTCGTAATCATGATGAATTCTCGATTATTGCCGCTTCGACGAACACATTAATCGAATCGATTTCCAATTTAATACGTCGTGTGAGTGAATTAGCTGATCATGTATCAAGTAGTAGCCAGGAGCTAATGTCGCTAGCAGATGAAAATGCCCGTACGATTCAGGATATTGCGGATGCAACAGCTGATATTGCGAGTGATAGTGATAATACCATTTCCAGTATGCATAGTGCCCAGCAAAAAATGAGTGATCTGGAGCATTCTATGCATCAGCTTACAGAACAAGCTAGTGCCGTCCATCGCGCCTCTGTTGCCATGCAGCAAGCAGCCGATGAAGGGAGCCGTTCAGTGGAACAATCCTCGCTCGTTATGCAGTCCATTGAAGAAACAATGGCTTCCACAACATCAACTGTGGAGGCATTAGGTCGTAAATCTGCCGACATTACTTCCATCATTGGGACCATCACGGCCATTTCCGAGCAAACCAATCTTCTCGCTTTAAATGCGGCCATAGAAGCAGCACGAGCTGGCGAGCATGGTCGAGGCTTCGCAGTGGTGGCTGATGAGGTTCGCAAATTAGCTGAACAATCACAAAGTGCAGCGAAAGAAGTAACTGCCATTGTCACTTCTATTCAAAATGAAGTCACGTCAATCATCGCCCAAAATCATGAAGGCGTCACTACTGTCATCCGAGGCGTGGAAGTAACCAATGAAACGAACCAATCATTAGCCAATATTTTAATGCATACAGAAGAAACAACATCCATTATCGCAGCCATGGTAGATAAAATTGCGACGACACTAGACTTTAGCAATGCCGTGGCAAATGACTTTGTTCACGTCAATGCCTATGCAGAACAATCCGCAGCCAACACCGTAACATCTGCTGCAGCAGCAACACAAGGCTCTGCATCCATGCAGGAAATCAACGCAGCAGCCACTGAACTGGCCCAACAAGCAGACAACCTCCGAAATTTAGTGAGTGAGTTTAAAGTTTAAATATACTTTAGCTTTCCAGGGAATCCTTTCGTTTTGGGATTCCCTCTTATTTTTGAGTTTTCTAGTAGTACTCGCTGATTGCTTTGTGTGGCTATTCTTCACTTTGTGCTTTCTATCCACTATTTTCCTGGTTTTATCCTTCGATTAGAGGATTCTATCCTCCGCTTTATGCTGCTATCCTTCACTTTGGGCGTTCTATCCACCATTTTCTTGGTTTTATCCTTCGATTAGAGGATTCTATCCTCCGCTTTATGCGGCTATCCTTCAC